>CAYWMY010000044.1:0-13419 GCA_964459405.1 uncultured Steroidobacteraceae bacterium
CGCGGCCGGCTGGCATAGGAGCCCCCGCGCACCACGCGCGTCTCGCAACCGCCCTGCCACACCCAGGCGCGCACATCGGTCGGGCGCCCGAGACTGCTGGCCGTGTAGCAGTCCTGGGTCCATTCGCGGACGTTGCCGAGCGCGTCGTACACGCCGAAGGCATTCGGCCGGTATTGCGCGACCGGCGCCACGAACTCGCGCCCGTCCGTGCAGCGCGCGTTCGGCACGGGCAGCCGCAGGGTCTCGACGGCGCTCACGTCGTAGACGTTCGCAAAATCGCAGGCCTGTGACTGGATGGAGCGCTCGTCGGAATCCGTCTCCGACCAGTAACGCGGAAACGGCGTGCCGCCCCGGGCCACATACTCCCACTCGGCTTCCGACGGCAGGCGATAACGCTGGCCGCTGGTACGCGTGAGCCAGGCCACATAGGCCTGCGCATCGTCCCAGTTCACGCACACGACCGGATCGTCATCGCGCGGCGGCGCGCCGAAACCGGGATCGCGCCAGTCGCGCACCGGATCGACGACCCACTGGCCGCCGGCACGGACGCGGCACCCGCCCGTTGCATCGTGACCGGTCGCCGTGACGAAGCGCCGGAACTCCGCGACCGTAACCTCCGTACGCCCCACGTAGATGGGCTGTGCCACGTCGATCATGACCGGTGGCGACTCGCCGCTTGCGGGATCCAGTTCCGGCGCGTCGCTGGGAGTGCCGAGCGCGAGCAGGCCGGGCGGTGCGACCACCAGCAGCGGGCACGCGGCACAGTCCTGGAGCGTGCCGTCGGTCGACGGCGGCGCGGCCGGCGCGGACGGCGCGGCCGCCGCGACAGCGAGCGCCAGCGTGCCGAGCGCGAGCGCCGTGCGGCGCCGTGTGACGACCGGACGCGACATCATCGTGCCTCCCCGCGCGCGGCGCGCTCATCGAGATCGGCCGCAACACGGAAGCCGACGTGATCACTGCGCTGCTGTTCCTCCGCGGCATCGCGCGCGGCACTGCGCGCGCGCGATGGATCCGAGGCCCAGCTGCCGCCGCGCAGCACGCGTTCGCGGCAGCCGCCGAGCCAGACCCACGCGCGCCCGTCCTTCGGCCGGCCGACGTAGCTGCCGGTGGCGCAGTCCTCGACCCACTCCGCGACGTTGCCGAGCATGTCGACGAGACCGAAAGCGTTCGCGCCACGCGCACCGACCGGAGCCACGTCGGCGGCGCCATCGCTGCAGGCCGCCGGCCTCCAGCCGAGCGCATGGCGGCTCGCAGCCATCTGGTCGTAGAGGTTCGCGTAACCGCAGCCGTCCGCCATCGCGTCGCCCCAGAAAGCGGCCGAGGTTGTGCCCGCTCGCGCCGCGTATTCCCATTCCGCTTCGGACGGCAGGCGATAGGGCTTGCCGGTGCGGCGCGCCAGCCATTGCACATAGGCATGCGCATCGCGCCAGCTCACGCAGCTCACGGGGTGCGAAGGTTCCGGGGCGGCGGGCCGCGCGGGATCGACCCAGCTGCGGCGCAGGTCCAGCATGAAACGCTGGCGCGCGTCGTCCCAGGTCACGCAGCCCGACTGGGGCTCATGGCCCGAGTCCTGGATGAAGCGCTGGTACTCGGCGCGCGTGACTTCATGGCGGGCCAGTGCGAAGGGCCGCGCGATGCGGATCGGCACGGCGCCACGCTCGGCGGCAGCGACGCCGGTTCCTGCCCGCACGCCCGGCGCCCCCATGACGAAGCTGCCGGAGGGCACGACCACCATTTCCGGGCAATCGTCGCAGTCACGGTATGCGGCGCCGGTGGCGCGCGCGGTCTGCGCGGCGGCGCCCGATGCGCCGAAGCACGCCAGCGCTGCGAGCAACATGGCGGAACATCTCACGATACCTGCCCCTCGACCGCATCCATGACGGAGCGGCAAGGATAAGGCAGCGGCGGCGAAATGGGGACAGGCACCGTCCGCCGGCGCCGGTCCCCGTTTCCGCCGCGCGCGACGGCTCAGGCGAAGGCAGTCCTTGCGCGCTGCCGGGCGGTCGCGGCACGACCGCGGCTGGAGAGGCTCTGCAGCGGTGTCTCGCGACGCGCGGCCTCGCGTTCCGCCCGCAGCGCCGCCGCGAGTCGATCCTGCCCGGCGCGCGTCGCGGCCTCGATGAGGGTCAGATCGATGAGGTCGCGCTGCGCGTGACTGCCGCCGAAGCGCTGCGCACGATTCCGGATCGGGCGCAGCAGCCGCACGGTCGTGGCGGCGTCGCCGCTGGCGAAGGCGCGGATCGCCAGTGTCGCGTCATGGCCCACCTCGCGCGTGAACGTGGCATTGTCGTCGGTACCCTGCATGACGGCCCGCTGTCTCTCGAGCACGGCCTCGGCCTCGCGCTCGCGGCCCGCGTTGACGAAAGCCATCATCGCGTGCAGGTCGTTGAACGCGTAATTGCCGGCCGGCGCGTGCGGAGCCCACAGATCGGCGAGCCGGCTCCAGCGGTTGCCGACATCGACGCCGCGCAGATCGAGCCGCCACAGCATCGCCGCAGCATCGATCATGTCGAGCACGACCCCCGACTGGCTGCCCCGGACCGGCCCGTCGAACAGCGCCAGCACCTCGTCGATCTCGTCGAGACCGAGATGGAACAGCGCCAGGTGCCACCAGTTGTGCACGGCGAAGAAGCTCTCGTGCGCCCACGCCTGCGGGCTCGCGCGCATCCACGCGATACCGTCGCGACGGCTGTTCTGCATCTCCATGACGTGCGCGACCGCGTGCTGTCCCCAGCCGTCACGCGGCTCCAGCTCCACGGACAGACGACCCTGCGCCTCGGCGCGGACGTAGTCGCCGCACTCCTCCAGCCCGAAGGCGTGCATGCCGAGGATCGCGTGGTACCCGGGCAGCTCTGCGCTCCACCCGGGCAGCGCACGCGCGATGCGGTCGCGCAGCATGCGCGCGTCGCCCGTCAGGAAATCGATCACGTGCCCGGCCTGCAGAGCCAGCGCGTCGCGTGGATAGTCGATGCTGAGGTCTTCGAGCACGCGCGCCGCCTCGCGCCAGCCGCCCTCGAGCACCTGGCCGATGGCCTGCAGGTGGCGCCGCTCGCGATCACTGGCGGGCAACTGCCGCGCCGCCTCGTGATCCGCACGTGCCACCGGCAGCGCGGGAGCCTCGGTGCCCAGCAGGTGCAGCCAGGCATGGAGCACGTGCCCCATGACGAGCTCCGGGCTCCCGGCCAGTGCACGACCGACCGTCGCAACCGGATCGCCGGTGTAGCAGCGCAGCTCGTGCGCAGCCTGTTCGAATTCGGCCAGGCTCGCCGCGCTGGCGCCACTGACCTCGTAACCCATGGAGTCCTTCATCGCCAATCCCCCTTCAGTTGGACGATAATCCGGGCGGACCGGGCCGTCGTGGCGCGGGCCTCGACGTACCGGACGTGCGCGCACTGTATCGGGCGCGATCGGCGCCGCGAATGACCGGCCCGCCGGAACTCATGACCGATCCGCCGGAGGTATCGCATCGCGGTCATGGACGCACTGTCAGACCTGTTGCGCGTCGTGCGGCTGTCAGGCGGCGTGTTCCTCGACGCGGAATTCACGGCGCCGTGGTGCGTCGCCGCCCAGGCGACCGCCGAGGAGTGCCGCCGCTTCAACGCCGATCCGGCGTGCATGATCTCGTTCCATTTCGTCATCTCGGGACGGCTGCTGCTGCAGGTCGGCACAGAACCGCCGCTGCAGCTGTGCAGCGGCGCGATGATCCTGCTGCCGCGCAACGATGCGCACACGCTGGCCAGCGAACCCGGCCTCGAGGCGGTTCAGGGCGATGAACTGGCGCAGGCCGACCCCGGCGGGGGTCTCGCGAGGATCCGTTACGGCGGTGGCGGCGCGAAGACCCACATCGTCTGCGGTTACGTCGGGACCGACGCGAGGCGCCACCCGCTGATCGATGCGCTGCCGTCGACGCTGGTGCTGGACCTGAACGGCAGACCGGCGCACGACTGGGTCTCCAGCTCGTTCCGTTACGCCGCAGCGGAAGTCGCGGCCGCCCGCGCCGGCTCGGCGAGCATCCTGGCCAAGCTCTCGGAACTCATGTTCGTCGAGGCCGTGCGCCAGTACATCGAGAGCCAGCCGGCCGAGGGTCGCGGCTGGCTCACCGGACTGCGGGACCCCGTCGTCGGCCGTGCCCTGGCGCTGATGCACAACCAGCTCGCGCGCGCCTGGACGACCGAGGAACTCGCGCGCCAGAGCGCGCTGTCGCGCTCGGCCTTCGCGGACCGGTTCACGAGCCTCGTCGGCGTGCCGCCGATGAGCTACCTCGCGACCTGGCGCATGCAGGTGGCCGCGCAGCGCCTGCGCGAGAGTCACCGTTCCGTGGCGCAGGTCGCGGCCGAGGTGGGCTATGAGTCCGAAGCCGCCTTCACGCGCGCCTTCAAGCGGGAGTGGTCCGTCCCTCCGGCGCAATGGCGCCGCGGCGCCTGCGCGCCCGTGACGCACGCAAGCGTGGATGCCGGCTGGAGTCCCGCGCTCAGGGCGCCATGAGCCTGCGGAGGATGTCGATCATGCCGGACTTGCGCTCACCGAGATCCACCGAGGCGCTCGACGTGATCTCGGCGTGGTACAGGCGTCCGCCCGCGACCACAGCCGTCGCGAATGCCGTCAGCATGACCACTCTCTGTCCATGTCGTTTCATGCGCGATCCCCCCATGTCCGCAGCCGCTGACCGTCAGGCTCCCGGCAGCGATCAATCACCGGCCGGGAAGATCCGGAACTCCAGCACAGCCTCATTGGCCTCGAAAGTGTCGGCCAGCCGTGATGCGCAGGACCGGTCGGTCGTGCGCAGCACCATGCTGTGCCGGCGGATGCGCCCCTCGGCATCGAGCCGCCAGGCGAAATTCGCGATGCTGAAGCCGTGGCTCTCGATCAACGCGCGCAGCGCGGGCTCGGTCATGCCCGCATGGCGCGCGAGCTGGACGTCGCACTGGTAGAACACCTCCGCCGGCATGCGGACCTCGATCCAGCGGAACAGCGACAGCACGCCCAGCGAGATCAGCACGGACACCGCGAGCGGGAAATAGAAGCCCACGCCCGCCAGCACGCCGATCGCCGCGGTGATCCAGATCGAGGCTGCCGTCGTCAGCCCGCGGATCGAGACTCCTTCCTTGACGATCGCACCGGCACCCAGGAAACCGATACCGGTCATGATGCCCTGCGCCATGCGCGTGGGATCGAGCCGGACGGCCTCCGTGGCCGTCCTGACCCAGTGGGATTCGTACACCGTGACCAGCATCAGGATGGCCGATGCCAGGCAGACCAGCGCATGCGTGCGGAAGCCTGCGGGCCTGCCGTGGTACGAGCGCTCATAGCCGATCATCGCGCCGGCCGCCAGCGCTACCAGCAGGCGAAGCACCATCTCCAGGTATTCGTCGGCCACGGGGCCCGCCTCTCTGACCGTGCATCATGATCTCACACGGTGCGCCAGCCGCTCATCAACGGCGGACAACCGGCGCACGCCCCGCTTCCGCCGTGTGAGCTACCCGATGCGGATCGGCACGTAGATCTGCGCATCGCCGCGCTGGATGCGCAGGGCAACGGTCTTGCCCGAACGCCCCGCCGCGCTGCGGAATTCCTCGACCGTCTTCACCTCGACACCGTTGACACCGAGGATGATGTCGTCGGGCTCGACGCCCGCGGCGCCGGCCGGTCCCGAGGCCTCCACCACGACGAGATGGCCCTCGGTGTCCGCCTGGCGGCGCTCGACGTCGCTCAGCTCGCGGATCGACAGGCCGAGCCTGCCACCGGCATCGCCCGATGCGGGGCGCGCACGCGCCCGGCCTTCCTGCTCGAGCTCGGCGACCTTGACCTTGATCGAGCGGCTCGCGCGGTCGCGCCAGATCTCGAGCGTGGCGGTATTTCCGGGCTTGATGCCCGCCACGATCGCCGGCAGTTCGCTGGAACGATCCACCGCGCGGCCGTCGACGCCCGTGATCACGTCGCCCGCCTTGACGCCGGCCTTGTCGGCGGGACCGCCTTTCTCGACGGAGCTCACGAGTGCGCCACGCGGCCGGTCGAGCCCGAAGGACTCGGCCAGCGTCTGGTTCACTTCCTGAATCACGACGCCGAGCTTGCCGCGGCGTACGCGCCCGTGGGTGACCAGCTGATCCTTCACGTCGATCGCGACATCGATCGGGATCGCGAACGAAACGCCCTGGTAGCCACCGGTGCGGCTGTAGATCTGCGAGTTGATGCCGATGACCTCGCCGCGCAGATTGAACAGCGGCCCGCCCGAGTTGCCGGGGTTCACGGCGACGTCGGTCTGGATGAACGGCGTATACGCGTCGCCCGGCAGCGACCGCGCCTTCGCGCTCACGATGCCCGCCGTCACGGAGTTCTCGAAGCCGAACGGCGAGCCGATCGCGACCACCCACTCGCCGACACGCACCGACTCGGGATGGCCCACGCGCACGAAGGGCAGCCCCTTGGCGTCGATCTTCAGCACGGCCACGTCGGTCCGCCGATCGGTGCCCACGACCTTCGCCGCGAACTCGCGCCGGTCCGTGAGGCGCACGGTCACCTCGACCGCGCCTTCGACGACGTGCGCGTTCGTGAGGATGTAGCCGTCGGCGGTGATCATGAAGCCCGAGCCCTCGCCGCGCGCCGGTGGCAGATTGCCGTGCGGCATGCCGTTGCCGAAGCCGAAGCGCTTGAAGAACTCGTACATCGGATTGTCGGGATCCAGCCCGGGAATCTCGAGCGTGCCCGCCGCGCGGCGCTCGACCGTCGTGACGTTCACGACCGCGGGTCCGTAGCGATCGACCAGCACGGCGAAATCGGGCAGTCCATGCGTATCGACGAGCGGCGGCGGCGCATCGCGGCGAACCGGCGCTGCGGCCGCCGGAAGACTGGCGGCCGGCGCCGCCGCCGGATCTCCGGTGCCACAGCCGGTGAACGCCAGCACGACGCCGAACAACAGTCCCGCCCCGACCCACATGTGGTTCTTCAACTGCCACTCCATGATGACAACGGCCCCGCGCCCCGCGGGACGGCCGACAGCCCGTATGACAGCGCGACGCAACACGAGTTGCAGCCGCGCATCCCCGGCATGGCCGCGAAACGGCGCAGCGCATATAGTTTGCGCCCATGATGATGCCCCATTTCCGCCTGCTGTTCCTGCTCGCCTCTCTGATCCTGCCCGCCGCCCACGCCGCCGCGCCGGAGCATCTGCCGCCGCGCATCCTGGCCGCGATGCGCCAGCAGGGACTGCCGGCCGACGCCGTGAGCATCGTGGTACGCGAGGTCACGAGCGGCGAGCTGATGCTGGACGTGAACCCGACCACACCGCGCACGCCGGCCTCGGTCATGAAACTGCTGCCGACCTATGCGGCGCTCGACATGCTCGGTCCCGCCTACACCTGGAAGACCCGGGCCTGGGCCGACGGCACGATCTCGCGCGGCGTGCTGCGTGGCAACCTGTACCTGCAGGGCGGCGGCGACCCGCTCATGAACATCGAGCGCTGGTGGCGTTTCGTGAGCGACCTGCGCCAGACGGGCCTCAAGCGCATCGAAGGCGACATCGTCATCGACAACAGCCGCTTCGCACCCAACACGGAGGCGCCCGGGGATTTCGACAACCGGCCCTGGCGCACCTACAACGTGCTGCCGGATGCGCTGCTCGTGAACCTGCAGTCCGCGGAGTTCGTGATCCGGCCGTCGGTCACGGGCCGCGGCATCGACGTCGAGGTCGACCCGCGCCCCGACAACCTGGTGGTCGAAAACCGCGCGCAGCTCGTCTCCGGCCACTGTCGCGGCCGTGCTCGCGGCGTGGCGATCACGACGCCCCGCAGCGACCCCGACAAGGTCGTGATCACGGGCCAGCTGTCATCGAGCTGCGGGCCGCAGGTCACGCGGCGCGTGATCATGGCCGCCCCCGAATTCGCCTACGGCAGCTTCCTGACGCTGTGGAAGCAGCAGGGCGGCGAACTCGCCGGCGGCATGGGGCGCGGCGAGACGCCGAAGACGGCGAAACTGCTGGTCAAACACGAGTCGCTGACGATGGCGGAGATCGTGCGCGTGACCAACAAGTTCTCCAGCAACGTCATGGCGCGCACGCTGGTGCTGACGCTGGCCGCCGAGAAGGGTGAGACGCCGGCGACGCCCGAGACCGGCACGCGGATCATCGACGACTGGCTGCGGCGGCAGGGACTCGTGTTTCCGGATCTCGTGATCGGCAACGGCTCGGGACTGTCGCGCGAGGCGCGCATCAGCGCCGACAACCTCGCCCGCCTGCTGGTCGCGGCCTGGAACAGCCGCTACGCGCCGGAGTACCTCGCCTCGCTGCCGCTCGGCGGGCTCGACGGCACGCTGCGTCAACGCTTCGCGGGTCTCGCCGACGCCAACCGGGTGCGCATGAAGACCGGCACGCTGAACGGCACGAGCTCGCTCGCCGGCTACATCACAGGCGCGGATGGGCGCACGTATGCGGCCGTGATCATGGTCAATCATCCGGGCGCGCAGAACGGCCCGGGTGAGGCCGTGCAGTCGACCGTGGTGCGCTGGGCGCTCTCACTCGACTCGCGGCCCGGCCGCGTCGCCGGAGCCGCGCGCGGCGGTTGATGCCGCGGGCCCGCGACGGTCGGCGCCTCGACACGCGTCTGGCGCACACGGTCGCCGCGCGTCAGCACGCGCCCGCCGAAGGTCAGCGTGACCGCGCGCGAGCGCTCGGACGAAGGCTGCATCGCGTGGTTCCAGGCGTAGAAGCGCAGGTGCGGCTCACCCGCGCGGCCGCTGTTGCCGACACGCGCGACCGGGTCCTTCGCCAGCACCCGGGCGCCGCGCCGGACACCGACGCTGCCCTGCTGCAGATGCTCCAGCTTGACGTCGTACGGTCCGCACCGCAGCACGAGGTGGTTGCCGGCCGGAGACCGCTCGTCGATCGCACCCGGCGCCTGATCCGGCAGCTCATCCTCGGCCTCCAGTACGTGTCCGCTGCACGGCGCGTACACGACATCGCCCCAGCTCATGTAGCGCGCGAGCTTCGACGGCAGCAGGGCACGGGCCCGCATGCCTTCGTGGTCCACGCGCACCACGGCGATGCCGCGGCTGTCGTCGCCGCGATCCGCGGCCCAGATCGGCACCTGCGAGTTGACCAGGCCGTTGCGACCGCCATCGATGACGAGATAGTCACCCGCGGCCAGCGGAAACTCGAATTCGGCACGGCCGCGCCCCGGCGGCTGGCGCCCGGACCAGGCGTAGCCCGCGAGCAGCAGCAGGCCGATGGTCAGCGCACCCACGACGGCGCCGCCGATACCCGTCGGCAGCGGAGCATCGACCGCAACGCGCCGCGTGCGCCACCAGCCGCAGACCGAGGCCAGCGCGAACAGGCCCGCCCAGACCACAATGGTCCACCACGGCAGCCACAGCCACACCCCGGCCAGCGCGATCAGCAGCAGGAACGAGGCGACCAGCAGGATGCGGGAAATCATCAACGTGCGGTGCGGCGCGCCGAGCGCGAGCCAGACGAAGGCCGCGAGCGGCACGAAACCCTGCACCGTGACGGTGAATACGATGAGCCACCACAGGTCCCTGCCCCAAAGCACGTTCAGTCTCCCCGCCCGGTCCCGCGGCCGATCGCGCCCGCATCGACACGCCGCTTCATCTCGCGATCAGCGCGTCGAGCAGATTGTCGTGGAAGTAGGGGTCGGCCGTCAGCTGATTGTGCGGGGTGCACAGGAACATCGCGTAATGCGGCCGGAGAACGGCGACCTCCGTGCCGGGCTCGCCGCCCGCTGCAGCGCGTCGCCCCAGCGCCGAAGCACGCGTCACCGTGCCGTCGCCGGGCGCGCTGATGACCTGCGGAGCGGCGTCGGACCGAGGATGGGTCCCGCCGGGCGCGATCCGCAGCGCCCGGCGCGCCCCGACCGTCTCGACCACGGCCCGTGCCGGTGTCGGCAGGCAATCGCCGCCGAGGACGACAGGCTCGATGCCGTCGTCGCCGGCGGGATCCGCGAGCGCGGGCGCCAGCGCACCGGCGCGTACCAGCTGGACCTCGAAGTAACGCTGCAGCAGCTCGAGGTGCCGGACGCCTGGCGCGCCGCCGCCGTGCTGCGCGATCACGCGCCGCGCGATCACCGGATCGAAGGGGCCGAGATGAAGCTCGCGCCACAGCTCCGGATCGTGCACATCGCGCGCGATGCGGCGACCATCGCCGTCGATGAGCCAGTCGCTGCCGGGTGGTGGCAGCAGCGCGTAGCTGCCCGGGAACGTCGCGATGACCTCCGGCGGTACGCGGCGCAGGCCGATCTCCTCGACGCGCGTGAGCGCCACCAGCGACTCCAGCGTGCCGAGGTTCGGCGTGCCGATCAGCACCAGGCGTCGCAGCGCGCCGGCACCCGCACGCGGCGCGGCCGGTGCGCCGGCCTCGACGCGGGCCGTGCCGAAGCGTGCGTACTGGCGCGCGATGAGACCGCCGTTCGAGTGACCGATGATGTCCACGCGCAGCTCCGGGCGCCCGTGGTCGCGCCGGATCTGCGCGATCAGCTCATCGAGCGCGCGCACGGCGCGGGTGTTCTCGTATCGCCAGTCGTACAGCAGCACGTAGTAGCGCGGTACGCCATCGCCGACGGCAGTGCCCGGCCGGCCCTCGCGATAGCCGGCGCGCCGCAGGCTCCGCAGCATCGCACGGTAGTAGTCACGGGCGCCGGTGCGTTCGAACAACCCGGTGACGCCGAGACGTTCCGGCCCGGGCTCCAGCGACGCGGGATCGATATCGACGGCGAGTTCCGCGTAGCGGTCGAACAGCAGCTTGAAGAAGCCACCCGGCCAGATCTCGTGGCCGCGACGGCGATCCGCGAGGCGGGAACCGAACGCGCCGTGGATGAAGATGACCGGCGGCTGTCCGGCGGCGACGGTGGGCGACGGCCCCGGCGCCGGCGCCCACGGGTGCGGCGCCGTCACGCAGCCAGCGAGCCAGAGCGCCGCGGCCACGATCATCGCCCTGGCGGCGCCGCATGTCGTCCGGCGCCGTTCCGGCACCACCGCCTGATGCCGCATCAGTCGTCGGCCCCTCTCTCCAGCGGCACCCCGGGCGGCGATTCATAACGTCGTGCCGCGCTGTGCAGTCGGGCGGCCACCTGTGCGCGCAATTCCGGCGGCGACAGCACCTCGACGCCGTCACCGTGGCGCAGGATGTCCATGACCAGTTCCGCCGGGTGGCTGTAAGGCAGCTCCAGCAGATAGCTGCCATCGGCCTCGAACCGGCCGCGCTGCTGCGAGTGCCAGCTCTCGTGCGCCACCCAGCGCGCGGCGGCGGGCGTGAAGCGCAGCACGGCGGTCGAGGTCGCCGCACCGCTGAAGATGCCGTAACCCGCGCGCAGCACGGCATCGAGCTTTGCATCGCCGACCTCGTCGGCGCGCGCCTCGAGCAGCTGCGCCGACCGGATCGCGTCGACCGCGAAGCTGCGGAGGTCGCGCCGCAGGTGACAGTAGGCATCCAGGTACCAGTTGTAGCGATAGTGCACCAGCCGCTGCGGTGAGACCTCGCGCTCGGCCACGACGCCCGTGGCACGGTTGAGGTGCGCGATCACGACACGCCGGCGCCCCAGCACGGCGACGGAGAGCACCTCGAACACGGCCGCATCCACGGTGCGCCCGGCCATCGGCAGCACGCGGATGCGGCGCCGGATCTCGTCGTGCCCGTGGCCTGAGTCGATGAGCTGTTCGAGCCGGCGGCGCGCCGGCTCGAGCTGGCCCGCGAGCGGCGCGGAACCCAGCGACTCCAGCAGGTGCTCGATGGTCAGCAGTCCCTGCACCTCCGCCGCGCTGAACCAGACACCCGGCAGCTCCTGCAGCGTCGTGCCGGGTGTGACCACGTAGGCCTGCCGCGACGCGGACCATTCGATCGGCATGTTGAGGCGGTCGCGCATGTAGTCGAGGTCGCGCTTGAAGCTCGCACGCGAATACTCGAACCGCGCCATGACCTCCTCGCGCGTGAAACAACCCTTCTGCACCAGGCGGCGCTTGATCCAGTAGATGCGTTCGGTCTGTTCCATGTCCGTCATTATTCCCGATGTGCCGCCGCGGCGATGCCCGGGCTTGAGTTTGACGGCGCCGCCGACTAGGGTGCCGGAAACGACCGGCCGGCCGTGCCGCGGGCGTGCCGAATGCCCGTGGCGTAAGCACCGGCGAGTGCCTCCAGGGAACCCCGGGGAGTCCATGTGAAGCTGCAACCGCTGATATTCTCGGGCCTGCTCGTGCTCGCCGCGGCCGCGCAGGCCGCGCAGGCCCCACAGGAATACAATCCCGCGCGGCGGCTGCCCGCGACCGAAGAGCGCGGCGACGTCGCGCGCGTGATCATCAAGCTGAAGTCGACGGCCGCGACGCGCAAGGTCGCCGCCTCGAAGGCGGCGCCGCAGCGCATGGCCGCCCTGGCCAGCCGCCACGGAGCGACGCTGCGCCGGCAGCGCAACATCGCTCCCGGCATGGAGGCCGCGCACTTCGAACTCGTGCGGGGCGACACCCGCGCCGCCCTGCTCGCGCGCCTGCGCGACGACCCCGACGTCGAGTTCGCCGAAGAGGACCGTCGCCGCTATCCGCTCGCGCTGCCCAACGATCCGCTGTTCGACGGCCAGTGGTTCCTGAAGGCCGCAGAGGTCGCCGCGATCGACGCCACCGGCGCCTGGGACCTGACGACCGGCAGCACCGGCATCGTGATCGCGGACATCGACACCGGCGTGCGTTTCGATCATCCGGACCTCAAGCGTGTCGCCGACGGCGGCCGGCTGCTGCCGGGCTACGACTTCGTCGCGGCCGATCCGGACGCCAGCTTCCGCTCCGCGAACGACGGCGACGGCCGCGACGCGGACCCCTCGGATCCGGGCGACTGGATCTCGTCGACGGACCAGAATCTCACACTGTTCAGCGACTGCGAGCTCACCGACAGTTCGTGGCACGGCACGCGCGTCGCCGGCATCCTGGGAGCGCTGTCGAACAACGGCGCGGGCGTCGCGGGCACGACCTGGAGCAGCTGGATCCTGCCCGTGCGCGTGCTCGGCAAGTGCGGTGGTTACGATTCCGACATTCTGGCCGGCATGCGCTGGGCCGCGGGGCTCGCGGTCGATGGCGCGCCCACGAACCAGTATCCCGCGCGCATCGCGAACCTGAGCCTCGGCAGCACCGGTGAATGCACCGCGGGCTACCAGATCGTCATCGACGAGCTCGCTGCGCGCGGCGTGGTGGTGGTGGTCGCGGCCGGCAACGAGGGCGGCCCCGTGACCTCTCCCGCGAACTGCGACGGCGTGGTCGCGGTCGCGGGGCTGCGTCACGAGGGCGACAAGGTCGGCTTCAGCAACCTGGGGCCCGAGATCACGCTCGGGGCGCCCGGCGGCAACTGCGTCAACATCGGCGTGGGGCTGCCCTGCCTGTTCGCGCTCGACACCACCACCAACAACGGCACGACCACTCCCGGCGCGAACGAGTACG
>CAYWMY010000045.1:0-13416 GCA_964459405.1 uncultured Steroidobacteraceae bacterium
GTTGCTCCGCTTTGCGCAGCTTCGATCCCGCGTCGGCGCCCGCTACGAGGTAGTCCGTCCGCGACGATACGCTGCCTGCCGCTTTGCCGCCTGCTTCGCGCACGCGCTGCTCGGCCTCCTCGCGCGTCATGCTGTCGAGTGTTCCGGTGATCACGACGGTTTTTCCCGTCAGCGCGCCCGCCGCAACACGCCGCTGCGGCATTCGCTCCGGCTGTACGCCCGCCTCCTCGAGCAGTTCATCGACGATCTGGCGGTTGTGAGGCTCGGCGAAGAAAGCGTGCACGTGGCCGGCGACCACAGGGCCCACGTCGGGCACCTGCTGGATTTCAGCTCCGGTTGCGCGGCGCAGCGCCTCGAGGCTGCCGAAGTGTTCCGCCAGCGCCAGCGCGGTTGCCTCACCGACGTCGCGGATTCCCAGTGCGAACAGGAATCGCGGCAGCGTCGTCCTGCGGCTCTGCGCGATTGCCTCGATGAGGTTGCGCGCAGACTTTTCGGCCATGCGTTCGAGTGCGGCGACCTGCGGCACGTCCAGCCGATAGATGTCGGCGACGCTCTTGACCAGACCGGCGTCCACCAGCTGATCGATGAGGCGCGCACCCAACCCCTGGATGTCCATCGCACGGCGTGACGCGAAGTGCCTGAGCGACTCCTTGCGCTGTGCCGGGCAGAACAGCCCTCCGCTGCAGCGGGCGACGGCCTCCTCGTTCTCGCGCACGACCCCGGCCCCGCAGACCGGGCATCGATCCGGCAGTCGCACCTCGCGCGCATGCGCGGGTCGGCGCTCCGCAACCACCTTCACGACCTCCGGAATCACGTCGCCCGCCCGCCGCACGATCACGCTGTCACCGATGCGCACGTCCTTACGTCGCAGTTCGTCGATGTTGTGCAATGTCGCGTTGCTGACGGTCACCCCGCCGACGAAAACAGGCTCCAGCCGCGCCACGGGTGTCAGTGCCCCGGTCCGCCCCACCTGCCACTCGATGTCGCGAACGACCGTGATCTCCTCCTGCGCCGGGAACTTGTGCGCGATGGCCCAGCGCGGCGCCCGCGCGACGAAGCCCAGGCGGCGCTGCAGGTCCAGGCGATCGACCTTGTAGACCACGCCATCAATCTGGTACGGCAGCGACGTCCGCCTCCGGCCGATGCGCTCGTAGAAGGCGAGCAGACCCTCGACGCCATCGACGACATCGGACTCCGGACAGGTCCGCAGGCCCCAGCCGCGCAGCAGGTCGAGCGTTGCACTGTGCGTGGCCGGTGCGTGCGGCAGCTCCTCGACGATGGCCCCATAGAAGAACACCTCGAGCGGGCGGGCTGCGGCAGCGCGCGGGTCGAGCTGCCGCAGGCTCCCCGCCGCCGCGTTGCGGGGATTGACGAACACCTTCTCGCCACGCTTCGCCGCCTCACGGTTCATGGCCTCGAAGCCTGCGATCGGCATGAAGACCTCGCCGCGCACGTCGAGCCTCGGGGGCCAGCCGGCACCGGTCAGATGCAGCGGCACGGACCTGATGGTGCGGACGTTGTGCGTGACGTCTTCGCCGGTCGTGCCATCACCGCGCGTGGCGGCCTGAACCAGCACGCCGTGTTCATACGTCAGGCTGACGGCAAGACCATCGAGCTTCGGTTCGCACGCGTAGGAGATGTCCCCCGAGGCACCCAGCCGCTCGCGCACGCGGCGGTCGAAGGCTTCAACATCCCCACGCTCGAAGGCGTTGTCCAGCGACAGCATCGGGACGCGATGGCGCACCTCGCCGAGCTCCGGCAGCGGGGCCCCGCCGACCCGCTGGGTCGGCGAGTCGGGAGTCACGAGTTCGGGGTGTTCCGCCTCGACCCGACGCAGTTCGGCCACCAGCCGGTCGTACTCGGCGTCCGGAATCTCCGGATCATCGAGCACGTGATAGCGATAGTCGTGGTGCTGGATCCGCTCGCGCAGCGAACGGAGGTGGCGGACGACATCGGTGCTGGCGCAGGTCATGGCCGTGACACGGACGGCCGCGGTTCAGGACCGCTTCGGCCGTCTGGACAGCAGGTGTTCGAAGTGCACGAGCTCCTCGCGCAGGTTCAGGATCCGCTGTGCCGTGAGACTGCTCCCGTGCTCATCCTGGAGATTGCCGTTCAGGCGCTCGGCGAGACGGCGTGCCGTCGCCAGCATCTGATCGAAGGTCGTGGGCGCATCGAGCGGACCCGGCAGGACCGCAAACAGCGAGATCCCCGGGAAGCTCTGCGTCTCGATGGTCTCGAGATTGAATGAGCCCGGCTCGACCATGCTCGCCACCGAGTAAATGCTGCGCCCGTCGTCGCGCTGACGGTGAAAGATCGAATACCTGCCGAAGGCCAGTCCTTCCCCCTGCAGCGCGACGATCAGTTCCGCACCCGGCCAGCGTTGCTCGTCGGCCATTACCCGCAGTGCCACGATGCGCTGCTGCGCCGGCGCGGAATCCCCGCCTGCCGCCGCTCGCCCGGTACCGGAATGCCTGGAACCCACGGCACTGCCCGCCGCGTGTGTATCTCCACCATGCGACGGCGCCGCATTGCCAGCCGCTGCGGAACTGAGCGCGGAGGCCGGCCGCCGCTTTCCACTGCCGCCGGCTGCGGCGGACTCACCCGGGCCCAGGGCCTCGGCACGGACCGGCTGCGCCGGCCCCCGTGCACCGACCGCAGGATCCACGCCCGGCCGGATGCCGCTCGGGACCTCGATCGGGTGCAGCGGATCGTCCGCGAGCATCGCCGGCACCTCCGTGAGTGGCGCGCGCATCGCCGTCGGCGTCACGAGTTCGGGCTCCACGTGCGGCGGAATCTCGACGACTGGCGGACTCGCGGGCAGCGAGGCTCGCTCAGGCGGGTTCGCCGGTGGTTCGCGCGGGTCTCCGACCCCGGCGGCAACCATTCCGCCCTCGATGGCGGGCTCGGTACGCGGCACGACCGCAGCGCCGTCCCGTCTGCCGGAGGCGGCCTCCCGCTGGCGCCGGCCCGACCACCAGATCGCCAGAACCAGCACCACTCCCGCCGCCAGCAGTATCCAGCGCAGCTCGGTCATGTCCCGTCCCCGACACCTACATCGCGGCCATGCGGACCGCTTCTTCCACGTCCACCGCCACGAGTCGTGACACGCCCGGTTCGTTCATCGTCACGCCGATGAGCTGGCCTGCCAGCTCCATCGTGCCCTTGTTATGCGTGATGAAAATGAACTGCACGCGCTCCGACATCTCCCTGACCGTATCGCAGAACCGGCCGACGTTGTGCTCGTCGAGCGGCGCATCGACCTCGTCGAGCAGGCAGAACGGTGCGGGGTTCAGCTCGAAGATCGAGAACACCAGCGCCACGGCTGTCAGCGCCTTCTCACCGCCGGAGAGCTGGCTGATCGTGCTGTTGCGCTTGCCGGGCGGGCGCGCCATGACCGCCACACCGGCGCTCAGCACGTCCTCGCCCACCAGCTCCAGATAAGCATTGCCGCCCGCGAACAGCCGCGGGAACTTCTGCTGCAGCCCCGCGTTGATGCGGTCGAAGGTACCCTGGAAACGGCTGCGGGTCTCGCGGTCGATGCTGCGGATCGCCTGGTCGAGGGTGTTCAGTGCCTCGGAGAGATCCGCGAACTGGCGATCCAGGTACTCCTTGCGTTCGGACTGCTCCTTCAGCTCGTCGATCGACGCCAGGTTCACGGCGCCGAGGCGCTCGATGCGCGCCGTGACCTCGGTCAGTGTCTGTTCCCACGCGGCGACGCTCGCGTCCGCCATCAGCCCGGCCAGCACGGCATCCAGCTCGAGCTGGGTGCGCGCAAACTGCTCCGCGAGACCCTCGCGACGCACGCGGGCCTCCTGCGCGCTCAATTTCACCTCGTCGAGTGCCGCACGCGCCTCCTCGACTCGTCTTTCCTGCACTTCCCGTGCTTCGTCGAGGCGCCTCATCTCCGCGTCCACGGCCTCCAGCGCCTCGCGTGCCGCCGCCAGTTCCTGCTCGATGGCAAGTCGCGCGGCCAGATAACTCTCGATCTCGCGCTGCAGCTGCTCGAGTGGTGCTTCGCCGCTGTCGAGCTGAGTGCGAATCTCCGCCTGCTGCACTTCGAACTGGGCCGCCTGTCCGCGCAGACGCTCGAGCGCTGTCCGCAGGGAGGCGAGCGTCGAGCGCTGTGACTCCACCTTGATGGCCGCGGCCTGCAGCGCCGCCTGGTCCGCGGCCGCCAGATCGCGCGCCGCGGCCAGCGCCGCCCGCAGACGGTCACGTTCCGCCTCCAGCTCGCTGCGTCGCGCGTCCAGCGCCGCCATGTGTTCCATGCCCGAGGCGAGCCGCTGCCGGCCGGCCCGGATCTGCTCCTCGTCGCGCGCCACCTGTGTCGCGATCTCCTGCTGCTCGGCGGTAATCTGTGCGACGCGGGCCGCGGTCTGCTGCGCGCGCGCGCGCAGCGACTGCAGCTCACCGCGCGCAGTGACGTGGTCGCGGTGCTGCCGATTGACGGCAGCCTGCAGCTCGTCGCGCCGGGCGTCGAGGGTACCGGTTGTGCGGCGCAGGTCCTCGACGCTGTTTTCGAGCGCGCGCACACGATCGCCGGCGGCCTGCAGGCCCTCGCGCAACGTCCGGATGTCCTTCTCGCGGCCGATCACGCCCGCATGTTCGTCCTGCTCGCGCGAGACGCGCAGCCAGTCATGGCCCACCCAGACGCCATCGCGCGTAATGATGGATTCTCCAGGACCGAGGCTGCCGCGCCGTGCCAGCGCCTCGTCCAGGGACTCCACGGCGACGATTCCCGTGAGCAGCGATGCGACCGCCTCGGGGCCCTTGACCCTGGCCAGCAGTCGGGTCTCCGACGGCCGGGCTGCGGGATCCACGGTGCCGCCGCCCACGAACGTGACGTGTCCCACCTGCAGGCTGTCGAGCAGTGCCGCCACCGGATCGAGGCTGTCCACACACACCGCTTCGAGGTACGAGCCCAGCACGGTCTCGACGGCACGGTCCCAGCCTGGCTCGACCACGAGCTGTTGCGCCAGCCGGGGCCGACCTCCCAGCTGATGACGATCGAGCCACTCGACGACCTTGCCCTTCACCTGGCCGAGCGCGGCCTGCTGCAGCGCCTCCAGCGAGACGAGCTGCCCACGCACGCGCTGCAGTTCCTGCCGCGCACGATCGAGCTCACCCACCAGGCGGCGCTCGTCATCGCGAGTCTGCTGCAGGCTGGCCAGTACCTCGGCGAGCTCACGCTGTGCCGTCTCGCCCGACTGCCGCGAAGCACTCTCGCGTGACTCGAGTGCCGCGATCTCGGCATCGAGTGCGACGCCGGCGAGCTGGGCGGACTCGGCTGCGAGCTTCTCGTGCCGCGAAACCTGCCGCAGCAGCTGCGTCTCGAGCTGCGCGAAGAGCGTGCGCTCGACGAGCGCGTTCTGGCTCGCGGCGCTGGCGTCGCGATTGAATGCATCCCAGCCGTTCTGCCACGCCTGCATGGCCTGATCGGCCTGCTCGCGGCCCGCGCGCGAGGCCGCCTCGCGTGCGCGGGCCTGCTCGAGCTCCGGTTCGAGCCCCGCGAGCGACGCGCCGAGCTCATCGAGCTGCTGCTGGTCGCGATCGAGCAGCGCGGCCGATTCCGCGAGCGACCGCGTCAGGCGATCCAGGTCCGCTTTCTGCCGCTGACGCAGCTCGCGCGCGTGGGCCAGCGCCTGCTCGGTCCGCGTCGCGTCGGCACCAGCCTGGTAATAGCGCCCCTGCACGGCGTTCAGCGTATCGCTCGACGCGGCGTGGCTCACCCGCGCCTGCTCGATCGCAGCCTCGATGGAACGCAGTCCGGCGATCTCTCCCTGCAGCGCCGTCTCGCGCTGCTCCGTCAGGGCGCTGCGGCCGCTGACATCCGCGTCGAGCTCACGCATGCGCAGTGCCAGCAGTTCCGCCTGCACGCGGCGCTCCTGCTCCTTGTAGTCCTGGTAGCGACGTGCGGTTGCGGCCTGGCGCTGCAGGTGGCGGATCTGCTTGTCGACCTCCTCGCGCACATCGCTCAGCCGCTCGAGGTTCTCGCGCGTGTGCGCGATGCGGTTCTCGGTCTCGCGGCGGCGCTCCTTGTACTTCGAAATGCCGGCGGCCTCCTCGATGAATGCGCGCATGTCGTCGGGCTTCGCCTCGATGAGCCGGGAGATCATGCCCTGCTCGATGATGGCGTAGCTGCGGGAGCCCAGGCCGGTTCCCAGGAACAGCTGCGTGATGTCCTTGCGCCGGCACTTGGCGCCATTGATGTAGTAGGTGGAGTTGCCGTCACGCGTCACGGAGCGCTTCAGCGAGATCTCGGCGTAGCTGGCGTAGGCGCCGCCCACCCCGCCGTCCGAGTTGTCGAACACCAGTTCGACCGAGGCCAGCCCCACGGGCTTGCGACCACCCGAGCCGTTGAAGATGACATCGGTCATGGACTCGCCGCGCAGGTGCCGCGCGGAGATCTCGCCCATGACCCAGCGTACTGCGTCGATGATGTTGGACTTGCCGCAGCCGTTCGGGCCGACGATGCCCGTCAGATTGCCGGGCAGCTGCACGGTGGTCGGATCAACGAAAGACTTGAACCCGGCCAGTTTGATCTTGGAGAGGCGCATCGAGGCCCTGTGCTGTGATCGCGGGCGCGCGGCGCCGCGTGCTCGAAAAGGTGGCGTAGTGTAAAGTACCGGCGCACCCTTTGACGATGATCGCCATGTCGCCGCACGAGCCGCTGGGCGCACGCCTGAACAGGCCTGCCGCCGATCTCGAAACATTTCCGAACCCTCATCCGGAGCACGACTACACGATCCGGATGGAGATCCCCGAATTCACCTGCCTGTGCCCGAAGACCGGCCAGCCGGACTTCGCGACGCTGCTGCTCGAATACGTGCCGGGTCCACGCTGCGTCGAACTCAAGTCCCTGAAACTGTACATCTGGTCGTTTCGGGACCGCGGCGCCTTCCACGAGGCCGTGACAAACGAGATCCTGGGCCATCTCGCTGCCGCGACCGCGCCGCGCTTCATGCGCCTGACCGCACGGTTCAACGTACGTGGCGGCATCTACACGACGGTGATCGCCGAGCATCGAGATCCAGCCTGGTCGCCACGCGCGTCGGTGGTACTGCCCTGAGGCTCGCGACTGCAGGTTGAATCCGGCCCATTCGGCCCGTTCCGCCGGCGCCTGAAGCCGTCTGCCGACGTGCGGCATCGCGTCTGGACTCACCGATGGCTGGGGCTATAATCCGCGGCTCGCCGCAATCGGGATGGAAACCAGATGCCCGCCAAGAAGACGACCGCGAAGACTGCCAAGCCCCGCAAGCCAGCGGCCCGGAAGCCCGCTGCCAGGAGCGCTTCCCGGCACAGGAGCACCGCTGCGAAAACGGAGGCGAAGTCGAAAGCGGTCGCGAAGAAGAGCGCCACGCCAAAAGTCGCGGCGGCCAGGGGTGTCGCCTCGAAGACTGCTGCCGCAAAAGCCGGTGGCCAGAAGCGCACTGCGCCCAAGGCGACCCCGGCCTCAAAGGCGCCGGCAGCCTCCAAGTCACCTCCGGCAGGCAGGACGAGCCCACCGGCCGCGAGCCACGCCACCACGCCCCCCGTACCGGCTGCGGAAAAGCAATCGCCCGCGGCGCCCGTTGCCCCGAAGCAGCCGAATGCAGCGGTGGTTGCGCGCGACCCATCCAAGGTCGCGACCGCCGTCGCCACCGTTCCCGTGGGCGGCCTCGCGCCGGGAGCATTCGTCGACGAGGACGACGGCGACGCACCGTCGCGCCACAACCTCCTGCTCGGTCCGCGCAACGTCAAGCCCTATGTGATCCGCAAGGGCGAGGAATACATGAACAGGGAGCAGACCGAGCACTTCCGCTCGATTCTGCTCAACTGGAAGCGTGACCTGATGGAGGAAGTGGATCGCACAGTCACACACATGAAGGACGGTGCCGCGAATCCCCCCGATCCGAACGACCGCGCGACGCTGGAGTCCGAATTCGCGCTCGAACTGCGCACGCGCGATCGCGAGCGCAAGCTGATCCGCAAGATCGAGGAAGCGCTGAAGCGCCTTGACGACGGCAGCTACGGTTACTGCATGGAAACCGGCGAACCGATCGGTGTGAAGCGGCTCGAGGCCCGGCCGGTCGCGACCCTGTCGATCGAGGCCCAGGAGCGTCGCGAGCGGCGCGAGAAGCAGTACGGCGATCGGGACGACTGGTATCGCTGAGCCTCCCCCAGGCAACCGCCGCGCGGCACGCGCCGCACTGTCGTCGACGGCCAGACTTCCCGGGCTCACCTCCACGGTAACGATGCGCGGCAACCCGGAGCACCGCGCGCCTGCCATGCCGGGCAACGGGCCCGTTCACGTGTGATGGCCACTCCCGCCGGCTGCGGCCGGTTTGCTCCTTCCCCGACTGGCCTGTTGCATGAGGGCTCACTGATGACCGCCCTCGGGAGCTACGTTTTAGCTCGAAGTATGAAATACAAGTGGCTGATCCGCATGGAGGACCTGGATCGTCCCCGCGAGGTTGCCGGAGCCGCTGACAATATTCTTCGCACTCTCGAAATGTGTGGCTTCGAGTGGGACGGGCCGGTGCTCAGGCAAAGCACTCGCACGGCAGTATACGAAGCGGCCCTGAGTCGGCTGCTCGCGCAGGGCCACGTGTATGCCTGCTACTGCTCGCGATCACAGCTCGCCGCGGACGGCGATGGCGTTTACCCGGGCACCTGCCGGCACCTGCGGGCACACGGCGACCAGGCCCCCGCATTGAGATTCCGGACGGATCGGGAGCCGGAACCCGTACGGTTTGTGGACGCCATTCAGGGGCCCTTCGTGCAGCAGGTCGAGCGCGCCGTGGGCGACTTCGTGATCCGTCGGCGTGACGGGCTGTTCGCCTATCAGATGGCTGTCGTGGTGGACGATGCCGACCAGGGTGTCACGCAGATCGTCCGCGGAGCCGACCTGCTCGACAATACGCCGCGCCAGATCCTCCTGCAGCGGGCACTGGGCCTGCCCACACCGGCGTACGCCCATCTACCTCTCCTGGTCGAAGCCGACGGGTGCAAGCTGGCCAAGTCGCGCCATGCCGTGCCGGTCGATCCGACCCGGGCCGTCCTGCATCTCTGGAACGCCTTGGATCGCCTGCGCCAGTCTCCTCCCGCAGCGCTGCGGGCCGCCGTGCCGCGTGAGCTGCTCGCCTGGGCCATCGCCCACTGGGATCCATCACCCTTGCGCGGCGTGCGCGAAGTCCGCCTGCCGGCCTGATGGATGCATAATGGGGCCGGTCGTTGGATGAATTGAGGATGCGGTCCGGTCGGCCCTGTCGCCGAGGGGCTCCGGGGTGCCGCGTTCAGGAGGTTGCGATGGCTGCACCCCGAATCATCAAGAAATATCCGAACCGGCGCCTTTACGACTCCGTCGAGAGCCGGTACGTCACGCTGCAGGACATCCGCCGTCTGGTCGTCAGTCGCGAGGAGTTCGTGGTTGTCGACAAGACCACCAGCGAGGACGTCACGCGCAGCGTGCTGCTGCAGATCATCGCGGACCAGGAGCAGCACGGCGCACCGCTCATGAGCGAGGATTTCCTGTCGCAGCTCATCCGCAGCTATGGCTCGTCGATGCACAACCTCGTCAGCAGCTACCTCGAGCAGGGTATGAAGCTGCTGATTGCGCAGCAGCAGCAGGCACGCGAGACACTCCGCGGCACCACCGGGGTCGACCTGGGTGTCATCACCGAGTTCACTGAACGCAATCTGGGGCAGTGGCGCACGATGCAGGAGCAGTAGCTGCGCCAGATGTTCGGCATATCGACCAGGCGGCCGGACGAGCCTGCCAAGTCGGAATAGTCGCTGCATCCGGGTGCGGCCGCCGGCGTCCCCGCTCTCGTCCACCAGGCCATCCCTATGCTGACGGTCGACGAAGCTCAAGCCCTCGAGTTCATGTACCAGCAGGGCTGGACCGACGGCCTGCCTGTAGTGCCGCCCACACCGGCACGGGTCACCGCGATGCTCGAGCCGGTCGGATATGCCGCCGGGGATGTCATCGGCGCGGTGCCCGCCCGGCGCCGCGTACTGACCGCAGGTGTCGTCGCCGCCAACGCGGTCATGGCCGGGTGCCGTCCCGAGTATTTTCCGCTGGTGCTGACCGCGCTCGAGGCCGCGCTGGATCCGCTGTTCAAGCTCAACACCGTCGTGACCAGCACCGGAGGCGCGGCGCTGTGCGTGATCGTCAGCGGTCCGCTGGCCGGCACGATCGGCATGAACGCAGGTCACAACGTGCTGGGCTCCGGCAACCGCGCCAACGCGACGATCGGCCGTGCCCTGCGCCTGACCGTCAGCAATGCGCTGGACGCGAAGCCCGGCAGGCTCGACGCCACCTCGATCGGCCATCCGGGCAAGTACACGCTGTGTTTCGCGGAGGACCCGCCGCCACCGCCGTGGGAGGCGCTGCGGGTCGAACTGGGCTACGCGCCCGAGGATACGACCGTCACGCTCATCGCGACGGAGGGGCCGCGCCAGGTCGCCAATATGCTGAGCGAGGAGCCCGAGGACGTGTTGCGCTCCTTCGTGGCGCAGATGAACTGCGCCTCCACGTTCATCGTCGGCAAGGGTGGTCAGTGCGTCGTGCTGCTCGGCCACGAGCACGCGCTCGCACTGCGCGCGGCGGGCTGGAGCCGTCAACGGGTGCGTGAGTTCCTGTTCGAGCACGGTCGCGTGACGCCGACCGAGCTCGCGGCCGGCGGGATCCGCATCGAGCACGATGGCCAGCACGACATGAGCGTCGGCCCGGACGGCCGGCTCGCGACCTTCCGCAGCATCGACGACATCCTGCTCGTCACCGCCGGCGGACCCGGTGCTGGATGGTCGGCGTACCTGCCCACCTGGGCGCCGACCATTCACTCACGCAGCGTGACGCGCCGCGTCCGGCGGCGCGGCGAACCACTGCCCGGCTGCGGCCCGCAGGGCTGCACACTACCCGACTTCCACACGGCCAGAGGCAATCCGCATGGCGACCATTGAACTCGTGAGCCCCGTCGTCGCAGCCGAGCCGCCACCGGCGGGCCAGCACCTGGCGCCGCGTCGCGCCCTGGGCACCGGCACGCGCCTGACGCTGATCGACAACGGCAAACCCCGCGCCCGCGACCTGCTGCTCATGATTGCGGCCGAGCTCGGGCGCTGCAGCGGCCTCGATCATGTCCGGGTGATCAGCAAGGGTTCCGCCTCACGGGTCATCGATGACGCGGAGGTCGCCGACATCGCCGCGACCGCCGATGCTGTCATCGCAGGGCTCGGCGATTGCGGCGCCTGCTCCGCGTGCAGCCTCGCCGACGCCATCCGCATGGAGCAGGCCGGCGTGCCGTCCACCGTGCTGATCAGCGACGTATTCGGCGAGCACGTGGCGTCATTTGCCGCGACGCTGGGGATGCCCGGCTATCACAGCGCAGCCGTGCCGCACCCCGTGTCATCCAGGAGCGATGCACAGCTTGCCCGGTTCGCAGCAGCAGTGGCGCCGCGCATCGTGGAGCAGCTGGCGGGCCCGTGCACGCCCGACGTGGACGGGCCAGCGCCGTCAGCGGAAGGCACCGCCGCAGCGGCGGCGCTCACATGACGAGAGGCCGCCCTTGCGGGGCGGCCTCGGTGCCGGAGCCAGTGTGCGGACGGCGCCGCGTCAGACGCTGCGCATGCTGAGCCGGATGCGGCCCTGGCGGTCGACCTCCAGCACTTTGACACGCACCACATCGCCTTCCTTGAGCTTGTCGCTGACACGCTCGACGCGCTCGTCGGAGATCTGCGAGATGTGCACCAGGCCGTCGCGACCCGGGAGAATGGTCACGAACGCACCAAAGTCCATGAGCCGCACGACGCGACCCTCGTAAACGGTGCCGACCTCGACGTCGGAGGTGATCATCTTCACGCGGCGCTCGGCCTCGCGGCCCGAGGCGCCGTCAACCGAGGCGATACGCACGGTGCCGTCGTTGTCGATGTCGATCGTAGTACCGGTCTCCTCGGTGATCTGCCGGATCACCGAGCCACCCTTGCCGATGACGTCACGGATCTTCTCCGGATCGATCTTGATCGTGAGGATGGTGGGTGCCCACTCGGACATCTGCGGCCGCGGCTTCGTGATGACCGCGTTCATCTTCTCCAGGATGTGCAGGCGCCCCGCGAGGGCCTGCTCCAGGGCGACGCGCATGATCTCGGGCGTGATGCTCGTGATCTTGATGTCCATCTGCAGCGCCGTGATGCCGTTCTTCGTGCCGGCAACCTTGAAATCCATGTCACCGAGGTGATCCTCGTCGCCCAGGATGTCGGTCAGCACCGCGAACCGCTCACCCTCCTTGACGAGGCCCATCGCCACGCCCGCGACCGAGTCCTTGATCGGCACGCCCGCATCCATCAGTGACAGGCTGGTGCCGCAGACAGAGGCCATCGAGCTCGAACCGTTCGACTCCAGAACCTCCGACACCACGCGCAGCACGTACGGAAAGCGGGCCATGTCCGGCATCACCGCGGCAATGCCGCGGCGCGCGAGATTGCCGTGGCCGATCTCACGGCGCTTCGGCGAACCCATCATGCCGGTCTCACCGACGCTGAAGGGCGGGAAGTTGTAATGCAGCATGAACGGCTCTTTGCGCTCACCGGCCAGTGCATCGATGATCTGGGCGTCGCGGCCCGTGCCCAGCGTCGTGACCACCAGCGCCTGCGTCTCGCCGCGAGTGAACAGCGCCGAACCGTGTGTGCGTGGCAGCACGCTCACCTCGACGCTGATCGGCCGCACCGTCTTGTTGTCGCGGCCGTCGATACGCGACTCGCCCGAGAGCACACGATCGCGCACGATGCGGTATTCGAGCTGATAGAGCTCGTCGCCGACCGCTTCCGTCGTGAACTTCGCGCCCTCGCCTTCGGCCAGCGCCGCGATCGAGGCTTTCTTGACGGCGGCCACGGCGTCACGCCGCGCAGCCTTCTCGACGATGCGATAGGCATCGCGCAGCCCGGCCTCGGCGCTCGCGGCAACCGCCGCGCGCAGCGCGCTGTCGACCGCCGGCGGCTGCCAGTCCCACTTCGGCTTGCCGGCATCGATGACCAGCCGCTCGATGGCGCCGATCGCGGTCTGCATCTGCTCGTGGCCGAACAGCACCGCACCGAGCATGACTTCTTCGGACAGGCATTTCGCCTCGGACTCGACCATCAGCACGCCTTCGCGCGTGCCCGCGACGACCAGGTCGAGTTCCGATTCCTCGCGCAACTGCTTGAGGCCGGGGTTCAGCAGGTACTGGCCGTTGCGGTAACCGATGCGGGCCGCACCGATCGGCCCCTGGAAGGGCACGCCCGCGAGGGCAAGCGCCGCCGATGCACCGAGCAGCGCAGGCATATCGGCGTCGACATCGGTGTTCAACGACAGCACGGTCGCGACGACCTGCACCTCGTTGTTGAAGCCTTCTGGAAACAGCGGCCGGATCGGACGATCGATCAGTCGCGAAGTGAGCACTT
>CAYWMY010000046.1:0-13267 GCA_964459405.1 uncultured Steroidobacteraceae bacterium
GACAGTCGCAGAACTCCGACAGGACCCGGGCCGATCAGTGTGCGTTGGCGCGCAGGTACGCGACGATCTCGACGGCCTCGGCGTCACTCGCGGCACCGTGCTCCCGCAGGAACCCGCGCATGCGCGCCGAGGCCGCATCGATGCCCGCGCCGTCGTCACGCAGCATGGCGATGAGCTCGGCCGCGTCGTGGCAGCGCGCGCAATGCCGATCGAAGAGTGTGGCCCCGCGCGACCGCGTATCGTCGGGCGCGCTCTCGTCCGCGGGCACGAGCTGTGCCGTCGCAACCGGTGCCGATGCCGGAGCAGCCAGCGCCGCGAACAGTGCCGCGCAGACGAGCGCCAGCAGGCACACGGCGAGCGAGACCCGGGTCACGATCAGGTGTGTCATGCCGGCCGTGCCCTCAGATCATGTCGAAGCGTTCGGTGGCGATTCGCTCGGGCGGCACGCCGAGCGCGAGCAGGCCGGCCTCGACCATGTCCATCATCGGCGGCGGGCCGCAGACGAAGAACTGGTAGCGCCGATACTGACCTGGCAGATGCCGGGCCAGCAGTTCCCGTGTGACGTAACCGGACTCGCCGGTCCAGCCCGCGGGTGGTGCCTCGTACACGGGCACGCACTCGAGGTTCACGGCTCCGCGCAGCGCCTCGATTTCCTCGCGGAACAGCATGCGCTCGGGACGGTTCGCCGCGTGGATCAGCACCACGGGACGCATGTCCTGCCGATCGCGCAGCGTGCAGAGGATCGAGCGCATCGGCGTGATGCCGACACCACCCGCGATCAGCACGAAACCCTGCGCCGGCGTACGATCGGGTGTCAGCGCGCCATAGGGCGCGTCGACCCAGACCTTCGTACCGGCGCTGATGTGCGGCACGACAGTGCCGGACCAGTCGCCGAGCGCCTTGATCGACATCTCGAAGGCATCGTCGGGCCGCCGCTCGGCCGACGACGAGAACGAAATCGGATGCTGATCGCCCGTGAAGGGCCCGCGGCCCGTGATGAGCCAGCCGAACTGTCCGGGCTCGAACCCGAAGCCGCGCCAGCCCGAGGGCCGCAGCACCAGCGTGCGCGTATCGGCGCCTTCGTCACGGTTCGCGAGCACCTCGCAGCTGCGCCGGCGCAGCCGCAGCGGGCGCAGCACGCGATAACGCAGCAGCAGCGCCGCGAGCAGCGCCACGTACAGCAGGACCACGGCCCGCACGCTCGCGACACCCGCGTAGCGATCGACCGCGAGCAGGTGGACGAGTGTTGCGACGACGATCGTGATCGCCGCCACGACGTGCAGCCATTGCCAGCGCTCGTAGCGCAGGCCGAGTCGTCTGCGCCAGACCGAGGTCAGGACCAGCACCGCGAGAGCTGCTGCCGCGACCGCACCGCTTGCGCCGACGCCGTGCGCGGCGAGGCGCATCCCGAGCTGTTCGCGCGCACCCGGCCCCAGCAGCGCCGCGACGTGCAGGGCCACGAACGCCGCTGCCGCGAGCCCCATCTGCCGGTGAAACAGCATCAGCGCATCCGTGCCGAAGGGTTCCGACGCGGATTTCAGACGCGAGACCAGCGCGAACTCGACGGTCATCAGCGCGAAGGCGATGAAACCGGTCGCCACCGAGAACTCGACGAGGATGGGCCTTGCCACGCCGATCGGGTCGGCCACCAGCGCCACACCGAGCGGCAGCAGCAGCAGCGCGCAGTAGAGACCGAACCAGACCACGCCGCGAAACAGCAGCCCCACGCGGTCACCTCCAGAATAAGACCCGACCTGCCCTGAAGGAACAGGCACATCCGCCCCGGAAGGATGCCATCCGGGACTCAGGATGGATCGTACACGGACCGGGTGACTTTCCAGCGGCGGTGCAGCCACAGCCAGTCGGCAGGTCGTTCGCGGATCACCGCTTCCACGCGCCGTGCATAGCGTTCCGTGATCGCGCCCGACGGCAGCGGTTCATCCGGGCTGGCCAGCGGCTCCAGCGTGAGCCGGTAGCGGCCGCGTACCGTGCGCCGCATGACGACCAGGAACACGGGTAGCTTCGCGGCACGCGCGATCATCTCGGCGCCCATGTAGAAGGCCGTCTCCCGGCCGAGGAAGCTCGTGAAGTGCCGCAGACTCGCGGACACGGGATCCTGGTCCGCGACCAGCGCGATGGCGCGCGCCTCGCCACGGCGACGCATCACGTCGTTGAACAGATCCTTCGCCGGAATCAGCTCCGCACCGAGGCGCGAGCGCAGCGAGCGCAGCAGCTCGTCCGCCCAGGCATCGTGCAGCGGTTTGTACGCCGCGACCAGCGGCGCACCGAGTTCGCCGGACAGCGCGAGCAGCATCCATTCCCAGTTCGCGTAGTGCAGGCCCACCAGCAGCACGGACTGGCCCGCGGCAAGCCGCTCGCGTACCGCGCCCTGTCCCTCGAGGGTGACGTGCTCGCGCAGCCCGGCGGCATCGAGGCGGCTGCCCTTGATGACCTCGAACAACACGTCGAAGACGTTGCGGTAACAATCCTGCACGAGACGCCGCAGTGCCCGCGGCGCGAGCCCCGGGAAGCACCGCTGCAGCTGCTCGCGCACGCGTGCGCGGCGGTGAAAACCCGGACCCGCCGCGATGCACGCGAGCGCGTCGGACAGTGCGTAGAGCACACGGAACGGCAGACGCGAGACGGCGCGCAACCACAGCGGCAGGACCGGCTCGTGGAGTCTGGCGCTCATGCGCAGGAGATGGTGCCGGTGGAGGGACTTGAACCCCCGACCTCTCGCTTACGAAGCGACTGCTCTACCAACTGAGCTACACCGGCATCAGGGGTCGTCGGAAACCCGCCGCGGCGAACATGGCCGTGCCATGGCGACATCCGTGCTCGATGGCTGGACCGGATCCCGGGAGCCCTCCTGAGTCGAATACCCGGACCGCCCCCCCAGGGGCGCGCAGTATAGGGGCCGGGCCGCGCTGCGGCAATGATCGTCGTACGCCGGGAACCGGCCGGAATCGCGGGTCCGGCTCAGGCCTTGCGCCGGACGCGCAGCACGACTTCGACGTCGAGCAGCTCGGTGCCCTTGGGCAGCTCGGGGAACTTCGCGAACGCGATATCACCGGGGGCGATGTCGATGATCTCGCCGGACTCGACCTCGTACATGTGGAAATGCGGCGTCATGTTCGAATCGAACGAGCACCGCGTCGGGTCGAGGTTCAGCGGCCGGATCAGACCCTTGGCCGCGAACAGGTTCAGCGTGTTGTAGACCGTGGCCTTCGAGACCCGCTGGCCCTGCGCGCGCAGCACTACGAGCAGCTGCTCGGCCGTCACGTGCTGATCGTGCTCGAACAGCAGCCCGGCGATCACGAGTCGTTGCGAGGTCGGCACGATGTCGTGCTGTTCCAGCATGGCGCGGATGGAGCTGCCCGACTTCACCGCGGCGAGGGGTGTTACGGCGTTCATGGGCCGGAACTATATACGACCGAGACTCAGTCTGCCAACGGCTGCGGCACACGCAAATCCCGGTGTTCGCAGCATTTTTCCACCGGCCGGCCACGATTCTGCACGCGTAGGCTGCACTCCCGATGACCGGGAGGCAAAATGGATCGAAGTCAAGGACTGACGCTGGTCGAAGTGGTAATGGCCCTCGCGCTCGCGGGGCTGGTCACGGCGCTGGCCGCCCCCTCGTTCGCGACCGCGCTCGCGGGTGCGCGCCGCTCGCAGGCCGTCAACGACTTCGTGCACGCGATCCACCTGGCCCGCACCGCGGCCGCCGAGAGCGGGCGGCCGGCTGTGCTGTGCGCGGGGTCCACAGACTGCACCGGTTCGCTGGACTGGAGCGATCGTTACCTCGTCTTCCTCGACGCCGATCGCGACGATCCGCCAGAACTCGACGCGGGCGAGCGCATCCTGTGGCGCGCCGACGCCACGCAGGCGATCCAGCGTCGCGCCAACCGCAGCGCCTTCGTCTTCGAGCCGACCGGCCGCTCCGGCACGACCGGCACGCTCGTCGTCTGCGACACGACGGGCCGCACCACGCCACGCGCCGTGATCGTGAGCCGCACCGGGCGGCCACGCGCCTCGGCAGAGGACGCCAGCGGCAAGGTGCTGCGATGCCCCTGAAGCCGCCGGGATGTCGCGCCCTGCCCGGACACGAGGCCGCGGACCGATCCGATGCGCCCGGCAGCCCCGCCACGCGGCACTGCAGGCACCCGCGAGGATTCGCACTGGTCGAGACCCTGATCGCCGCACTCATGTTCGGCATCGGCCTTGCCGGCATCGCCGGCCTGCTGCTGCTGGGGCTCCGCACGCAGCGCGATGCGGCGCAGGAATCCGGCGCGGTCCTGCTGCTCGGGGGCATCGGAGAGGAAATCCGCGCGCTCACGGGCGGCGATGCCGGCACGCTTGCGGCCCTGAGCGGCACCGACCCGGCCGCGAGCTGCCGCGAGCGACCGGTGGACTGCGACCGCGAAACCGCCGCGGCACTCGCCGCCGGGGGCTGGCGCGAGCGCGCGCAGCAGGTGCTCGGGCCCACGGCCGTGGCCGATGTCGAACACATCGAGGATGGCGCCGCGGGCTATCGCGTGCGCCTGCGCTGGCGCACCGGTCGCGTCGACTCGCGCGGCGCCGTGGCGAGGATCGAGCCTTGAAGCCTCGCGGTTTCACACTCGTCGAGACGCTGATCGCACTGCTGCTCGGGCTCGTGCTGCTCGCCGCAATCGTGGCCACGCTGGCGAACGGCCGCCAGATCCATGCGGACAATGAACACCTGGCGCGTGCGCAGGAAGCCGCGCGCACGGCGCTTGCCCTGCTCGCGGGCGAAGCCCGCAATGCCGGGCACTTCGGTCTCGCCTGGCCGGGCACGCCCATCGCGGGCGCCACGCCCGCGGGGCTTGCCGAACCGGCGGGTCTCGAGGTCGCCGGGCCCTGCCTGCCGTCGCTGGCACTCGATCTCGGAACACCGGTTGCGGCCGCGGATGGCCGCTACGCGCTCGATGCCAGCCACGCGCTCGGCTGCGCGCCCGGCCCGGCGGGTCGCGCCGTCGCCGGCAGCGACACGCTGACGCTGCGTCGCGTGGCCACCGTACCCTCGCCGGCCGCGGCCGGACGGCTGCAGCTCGAATCCACGCCCGGCAGCGGCCGGCTGCTGACCGACGGGCGCCGCAGCGGTGCGGCGACATCGCGACTCACCGATGTCGAGGTGGGCGTGTTCTACGTCAGCGCCGATTCCTCGCTCGGGCGCGGGCGGCCGTCGCTGCGCCGCAAGCGCCTCGTGGGCGGCGGCATGCCTGCGATGCAGGACGAGGAACTGGTGCCCGGCATCGCGGACCTGCAGGTGGAGTTCGGGCTGGACCGTCGCGACGACGACGACCGTGCGATCGACACCTGGGTGGATGCGGGCACAGCGGCGCCCGGCAGCGAGTTGCGCGCACTGCGCCTGTGGGTGCTGGCCGAGAGCGACGAACCCGACGGCCGGCCGGTCGCGACCACACCGCTGCGCTACGCGAACCGCGAATTCGCACCTCCCGACGACCGGCGCCGCCGCGTGCTCCTCATGACGACCGTCTGGCTGCGCAACGTCGCGGAGCCGGTGCCATGAGCAGCGCTGGCGGGACGAGCCGGCGTACCGCCCGCACCGAACGCGGTGCGGTTCTCGGCGTCGGTCTGGTGCTGCTGCTCCTGCTCACGCTGCTCGGGCTCGCGGGCATGACGGCGGCCACCGCTGCGCTGCTGATGGCGGGCCAGGAGCAGCGCGCGCTGCAGGCCTTCGACGCCGCGGAGACCGGCATCACACGCATCCTGCGTGCCGGTCTGCTGCCGGCCGCCGGTGTGTCGAACCTGCCTGCCGCGGTCGTGGACGCGGCCGCGCTGCCGCAGACCACAGTGGCCGTGCAGATCGCCACCCTGCCCTGCGCCGCGCCCTGTCCGCCGCCTGCGGGCTTCAGCCTCGATACCAGCGGCGAGGCCCTCGCCGCGCGCTATTACACGATCACCTCGACCGGTACCTCGCTGGGTGCGCGCGCCGTACACGAACAGGTGGCCTATGTATTCGCCGTCGAAGACTGAACGTCACCCGCGGCTCGCGGCCGCGCGTCGAGGACCCTGTACAGCAAGGCGCCGATACCGCGGCGTCGCGCGCGCCATCGGCACGCTCGGGCCGCTGCTCGCCGCCGTGCTCGCACTCGGTGTCATCGCGGGGCGCGCACACGCGCAGGCGACTCCACCGGCCACGCTGCGCGCGAGCGTGCCCGGCAGCCTCGGCGCGGGGCTCGCGATCGTGCTCGATACCTCGACCGGTGCGGGGAATGCGCTCGCGACACCCGCGCCCTATGACCCCGGCACGGACTACGGCGCTCACCTCCCGGGCGAGCGGCGCTGCGATGCGCGCCGCGTGTACTGGCGCACCGGACCCGGCCCGGCACCCGACTGCGCCACGGCGGGCAGCGTGAACATCGAGGCCACGGACATCACCCAGGGCCTGCGCTGCGACAGCGCCCGCACGGTGCTGCCACAAACCGGCGTGTTCGTGAGCGCGCGACTCGCGCAGTGGGACTCAGGCCGCGCCGGTGGCGTCTGGCGGGCCCCCGCGCGCGGCCACGAAGGCGCGCTCGAATGCCGCGAGGATCGCGGCCGCCACGGAGCGGCCGGCGGCAACTGGTACGCGGTGGACGGCACGACGGGCTGGGCCGCCGATGCCGATCGCGAGATCGACTGGGACGCCCCGCCGCTGGGCGACGTATATCTGCTCTACAGCGGCAATTACCTGAACTACCTTCAGGCCGGCGCCGCCGCACCCGGGTTGAGCTTCGCCGGGATCGTGCCACCGCGGCTCGAAGCCGCGCTCCAGAGCGCCCTGGCCCTCGAAGTGACGCTGCTGCGGCTGTCGCACGACGGCGGCTCGGACGACGCTGCCGCCCAGGGCGGCATGGTCATCGCAGCCTGGAGCAATGGCGACGCCGCCACGACAGCCGGCGCGGCACGTGAGGCGCTCGCGGCGGCCGCGGGAGCGGCGCCGCTCGCCGAGGCGACCGTCGAGGCCCTGCGCGTCGTCAGCGGCGCGGCCGTCGACTTCGGTCTCGACTCGCACGCAGCACCCGCGGAGCCGCTGCCCAGCCATCCGTCATCACGGAATCCCGTGCGCCCGGGCCGGTATCGCGATCCTTACCCGCATGCCTGCCGGCCACTCAGCGTGGCCGTGCTGGCGGCCGGAACCGGGAGCGCCGATGCCGCCGCGGCCGCGCATGCCGCGGACCTGCCGGGTCTCGCCGGTCTCGACTGCGGGCAGACCTGCCTGCCCGCCCTGGCAGCGCGCCTGCCGCAGGCCGACCTGCGCCCGGATCTCTCGGATGCGCAGCGACCGCAGCTCATCGTCGCGAGCCCCGCCGCAGCACGCGCGACGCTTGCACCCGTGGCCCGTGTCTCCGGATTCCACTGGATCGATCTTGCGCGTGCCGATGCACTGTTCGAGCTGGTCGCGGCCGCGCTGCAGCACGACGCCGCGGCGCTGCCCGAAGTCGCGCTGACGCCGCCCGCGCTGCTGCCACGCGATGCGCTGTCGCACGAGGCGGCCGCATTCGTGGGCCTCGCGCGGCCCGAAGCCCGGCTGCAGCCACCGGGCAACCTGCGTCGCTACGGCTTCGCGGCCTCGGGGCCGGGCAATGGCATGCCCGTACTGACCGGCCTCACGGGCGAAGCGGCTCTGGACTCCTCGACGCGCACACTGGTGCCGGACGGCTGGAGTCTGTGGTCGGCAGCACCCGACGGTGCCGATCCACTCGCGGGAGGTGCCGCAGCACGGCTGCCGCCCCCCGCGCTGCGTCGGCTCTACAGCGACCTCGAAGGTGACGACCTCAGCGCAGCGGACAACCGCGTCGAACCGGACAACACGCGCATCAGCGCACAGGCTCTCGGGCTCGCCGCGGCGGACACCCTGGCCCGCGAGAGACTGCTGTGGGCACTGCTCGGCCGCGACGGCGACGACCGGGACGGCGATGGCGATCGCGAGGAGCCACTCGCGTCGCTGGCGGCACCGCGCGACGAACCGCCGCGCGTGATCCGCTACGACGCCGACGATGCGCGCGTGCTGTTCTTCACGCGAAGCGGCCGGCTGCACGCGATCGACGCGGCGACGGGCATCGAGAGCTGGTCGTTCCTGCCCGCACCGCTGCTCGCGCGAGCGGCGATGCTCGATGCGAACCCGCCGACGGTGAACCCCGCCGAATACCTCGGCGCCGAAGCCCGGCTGCATCGCTTCGACGCCAATGGCGACGGCCGCATCCGGCGCGAGGACGGGGACCACGTCTGGCTGCTGTTCGGCCTGCGGGACGAGCCGGTTCATTACGCGCTCGACCTCACGGAGCCGGACGCGCCGCGGCGCCTGTGGCGACGCGGCGTCATGGAACTCCCCGGGCTGGTCGATGCGCGCACGCGCGCCGCCATCGCGCGCCTCGAAATCGCGGATGCGGACCAGAACCACGGGCACTGGGTGGTGCTGCTGGCCGGCGGCCACGATGCGCTGCTCGAGGGTCCCGTCCCGCAGCCGGACCGCAGTGCGCCGCACCTGTATCTGCTCGATGCCGAGAGCGGCGAGCTGCTGTGGCACGCCGCTGGCGACGCGACCGGCGGGCCGGACCTGCGCATCGCCGGCTTCGACAACGGCCTCGCCGCGCCACCGCGACTCCTCGACCTCGACGGCGACGGCCAGCTCGACCGCGCCTATGCCGTCGACGTGATCGGCCGCGTGTGGCGGCTCGATTTCAGCACCGGCGAGACGCGTGCGGCGCTCGCGCGCGCGAGCCTGTTCGCGACGCTGGGGGCGAGCGATGCCACGGCTCGTGATGCCGCGGCGCTGCGCTTCCACCAGGAACCGGACGTCGCTCGTGCCGTCGGCGGGCCGGCGGGCGCGTACCTCGCCGTGTCGCTGGGCTCGGGAAACCGCGCGCGGCCGCGCGGTGTCGATGCCACGGACCGCTTCTATTCGCTGCGCGACCCGGCCGTGCTGCCACGGTCCGCACCCGCGACCGAGCCGATCCTGGAGCACGACCTCGTCGACGTCACCACGGGCGGTACGGTCGGCGCCGATGAGCACGGCTGGCTCCTGCGGCTCGAGGCGCACGGCGCGGGCGAGAAAACGGCGGCCACCGCGCGCACGCTCGACCATCGCGTGCTGTTCACGACCTGGCAGCCGGCCGCCGCCCTGCCCGCGCGGCCCTGCCATCCCGCAGGCGGACGCGCGCGACTCTACGACCTCGCGCTCGTGGACGGCGCACCGCGCCACCTCGTGCGCGAAGGGGTTCCTGACCCCCAGGAAGACATCGCGCTCACACTCGCCGATCCGCACTGGCCCGGCCGCGTGCAGGTGGCGCTGCCCGGCGGCTCATCCGACTGCGATCACGCCGGCTGCCGCCTCACGGTACTCGGACTCGTCGGTGGGGAAGCGGTGCCGCTGCTGCTGGACGTGAGCCCGCGGAGAGTCACATGGCGCGACCTCGGCATCGACGCGGCTACTCGCTGATCGAGTTGCTCGTGGTCGCGGGCATCGTGGCCATGCTGGCGGCCATTGCGGTGCCCGGCTACCGCGGGCACGTACTGCGCGTGCACCGCACGGAAGCGATCCAGGCGCTGCTCGCCCTCGCGGCGGCGCAGGAACGCCACCACCTGCGGCACGGCCGATATGCCGCGGCACTCGACGCCGCGGACGACGGCGCGGCGGAGCGGCTGCCGCTGGCCGCTGCGACCGACGGTGGACGCTACCGGCTCGCGATCGATACGGCCGACGAGCTGATGTTCACGGCGCGTGCCGCGGCGATCGGGAGCCAGGCCGACGATCGCGCGTGCGCAGTGTTCGGCATCGACGAGACCGGTGCGCGGACCGCATGGAATCGCGAAGGTGCGCGCAGCGACGCACGCTGCTGGCGCTGACCGGGCGCACCACTGCGGGCTGCCGCGGATGGAAGCCGGCAGACCGGCCCCTCACGATGTCGGAGGAGTTCCCGGGAAAACGTGGCACCACCCGCCGCCGGGCGCGTGGCCGGGCCGGCTCTCAGTCCCCGCCCGCGCGCGGCGCCGTACGCAGCTCGCGCGGCAGTCCGAACACCACGCGCTCCTCGATGCCGAGGAGTTCCTCGGCCGGTTCACCACCCCATTCGCGCAGGCGCTCGACGACACGCTCGACGAGGATCTCCGGTGCCGACGCCCCAGCCGTCACGCCGACGGCCGCCTTGCCCGCGAACCAGTCCCGCTCGAGGTTCTCGGGTCCGTCGACGAGATAGCCCGGGATGCCGCGCGTCGCGGCGATCTCGCGCAGCCGGTTGGAATTCGAGCTGGTCTTCGAGCCCACGACGATGATCACGTCGCAGCGCTCCGCGAGCTTCTTGACTGCATCCTGGCGGTTCTGCGTCGCATAGCAGATGTCCTCCTTGCGCGGCGTGGCGAGCCCCGGGAACCGGTGGCGCAGCGCCTCGACGATGCGCGCGGTGTCGTCGACCGACAGCGTGGTCTGCGTGACGAACGCGGCACGCTCGGGATGGTGCAGATCGGTGCGGGACACGTCACCGGGAGACTCGATCAGCATGATGCGCCCGCCGTACGCCGTGTCGAACTGCCCCATCGTGCCCTCGACCTCCGGGTGCCCCGCGTGGCCGATCAGCAGCACCTCGCGTCCCTCGCGCGCGTAACGCACGACCTCCATGTGCACCTTCGTGACCAGCGGGCAGGTCGCGTCGAACACCGTGAGCCCGCGCCGTGCGGCCTCGTCGCGCACCGCGCGCGACACACCGTGCGCGCTGAAGATCACGGTCGCGCCGTCCGGCACCGCGTCGAGCTCGTCGACGAAGCGCGCGCCCAGCGCGCGCAGCCGGTCCACGACGAAGCGGTTGTGCACGACTTCGTGACGCACATAGATCGGTGCTCCGAAGAGCCCCAGCGCGCGCTCGACGATGCCGATGGCACGGTCGACGCCCGCGCAGAAACCGCGTGGATTCGCGAGCAGGATCTTCATGTCCGCTCCCGGTGCCGGCGGGCCTCCAGCAGCGAATCGAGGATCAGCAGTGTCGCCCCGATCGTGATGGCGATGTCGGCGACGTTGAATGCCGGGAAATAGTGCTGCTGCCAGTGCACGTGGATGAAGTCGATCACGTGGCCGTGCCAGAGACGGTCGACGACGTTGCCGAGCGCGCCGCCCATGACCAGCGCCAGCCCCGCGGGCAGCAGCCGCTGCCGCGCGGGATCGATGTGCCTGAGCCACTGAGTGATCGCGACGCTCACGCCGCCCGCGAGCGCCACGAAGAACCAGCGCTGCCAGCCCGAGGCCCCGGCCAGCAGGCTGAAGGCGGCGCCGGTGTTGTGCAGCCGCGTGAAATCCAGCACGGGCAGCAGGGTCACGACCTCGTACAGCGTGAAGTTGCGCACCACGGCCCATTTACTGAGCTGGTCGAGCGCGACCACGCCAGCCGCGACCCAGAGCCAGTTCAGCGCACCATGTTTTGCTGCAGCAGTCGTGCTCACGATCGATGCCTCGCGGGACCGGCCAAGTCTGCACCCGCGCGCGCCGGATGACACGCGATGAGCGCGGCAGCGTCACCCGCCCTCGGGCCGGGATCCCTGCGGCTCACGCCCAGCACCGGGACTCCCCGTCACCGGCGAGGTTCGACACGCAGCGGCCGCAGAGTTCCGGATGCGCTGCGTGACTGCCCACGTCGCCGCGCCGGTGCCAGCAGCGCACGCACTTCGGCGCCGCGCTCGCGCGCACCGCGATCCAGACACCCTCCTTCGCGACGCTGGTCGCGGGGACGGCATCCGCCGGCCGCTGACCTGCGTCCCGCACGCGCGCCGCCGAGGTGATCAGCACGAAGCGCAGCTCGTCGCCGAGCGCGGCGAGCCTCGAGGTCCAGGCGTCGTCGCAGTACACATCGACCTCGGCCTCGAGCGGCGCGCCGATGGCGCCCGCCACGCGCAGCCGCTCCAGTTCGCGCGCGACGTCGGTGCGCAGCGCGATGATCGCGTCCCAGTCGACGGCCACCGCCGGCACCCGCGTCGCCTGCGGGGTCCCGTACCAGGTCGCGAACATCACCGATGCCGCCCGCTGCCCGGGCAGGAACTTCCAGATCTCCTCGGCGGTGAACGACAGGATCGGCGCGAACCAGCGCACCATGGCCTCGGCCACGTGATAAAGAGCCGTCTGCGCCGAACGGCGCGGCCGGCCGCCGGCCGGCGTCGTGTAGAGCCGGTCCTTCAGCACGTCGAGCCAGAACGCGCCCAGGTCGACGACACAGAAGTTGTGCAGCTTCTGGTAGATCAGGTGGAACTGATAGTCGCGGTAGGCCGCGACGATCTCCTGCTGCAGCGCGCGGGCACGCTCGAGCGCCCAGCGATCCAGGGCCACGAGCTCGTCGACCGGCACCAGGTCCGTCGCGGGATCGAAGCCCGCGAGGTTGCCGAGCAGGAAGCGCACGGTGTTGCGCAGCCGCCGATAGCTGTCGGCCATCCGCTTCAGGATCTCGTCCGAGACGCTCATCTCGGCGCTGTAGTCCGTGGCCGCGACCCACAGCCGCAGCACGTCGGCGCCGAGACTGCCGACCACCTTCTGCGGCAGCACCACGTTGCCCAGCGACTTGGACATCTTGCGGCCCTTGTCGTCGACCGTGAAGCCGTGCGTGAGCACGGCGCGGTAGGGCGCGCGCTCGTGCATCGCGACCGAGGTCAGCAGCGAGGAATGGAACCAGCCGCGGTGCTGGTCCGAACCCTCGAGATAGAGGTCCGCGGGCGCAGGGATCTCGGGGCGCATCGCAGGCAGGCAGTGGTGCACGACGCCCGAATCCACCCAGACGTCCATGACGTCGCTGAGCTTCTCGTACTGCGCGGCCTCATCGCCCAGCAGTTCGCGCGCGTCGAGATCGAACCAGGCGTCGATGCCCGACTGCTCGACGCGGTCCGCGACCGCGCGCACCAGCGCGCTCGTGCGCGGATGCGGCTCGCCGGTCTCGCGGTGCACGAACAGCGCGAGTGGCACGCCCCAGGTGCGCTGGCGCGAGATGCACCAGTCGGGGCGGTTCTCGATCATGCCCGTGATGCGTTGCTCGCCCCAGCCCGGCACCCACTGCACCTTCGGGATCTCGGCGAGCGCCGTGCGGCGCAGACCATGGCTGTCCATGCCGATGAACCACTGCGGCGTGGCACGGAAGATCACCGGCGTGCGGTGGCGCCAGCAGTGCGGATAGCTGTGGCCGTACGGCTCGTGAGGGAGCAGCACGCCCCGTTCGGCCAGCGTCGCCGCCACGGCTTCGTTGGCCGCGAACGCCTGGTGCCCGCCGAACAG
>CAYWMY010000047.1:0-13000 GCA_964459405.1 uncultured Steroidobacteraceae bacterium
GCCGCCCGAGGCGCTCGCCCACACGATCCAGGTGGTGCAGCGCGTGGCGCGTGCCGTGCAGCAGGCCTTCACGCCGGACGGGCTGTTCATCGCGCAGTTCAACGGACCCGCTGCGGGGCAGACCGTATTCCACCTGCACTTCCACATCATCCCGCGCTGGGAGGGACGGACGCTGCACGGCCACGGCCGCAGCGTCGAGAAGGCGGAGGTGCTCGCGGCGCACGCGGCGCGCATACGCGCCGCTCTGGTCTGAGCGACCCGAGAGCTTCGGCCGCGGGACCCCGGCTCAGACCGGCGACACAGCGACGCGCGCCTCGTGGCGGGTCTCGCCACCGGCAGCGGAATGCAGGGAGTCTCCCGTGCCTCGCGCCGTCGCGGCCGGGCCGGCGGGTCAGGCGTCCGTGGAGCGGGGCGGCAATGAGGCCTCACCCGCCGGCGATGCGTCCACCGCGGACGCGGACGCACCGAGCAGCCGGTCGACGATGCGGCTCATGTGCTGCGGCGAGCGCGTGTTGCGCGCGACCAGCCGGTACACGACGGGCACCGCCACGAGTGTCAGGAACACCGATACGAGCGTGCCGTAGAACACCACGATGCCGATGGGACGGCGCTGCTCGGCGCCCGCGCCCGCCGCCAGCAGGAAGGGCAGCGCGCCGAAGGCCGTGCACAGGCTGGTCATCAGCACGGGTCGCAGACGCGTGACCGCCGCCTGGAGGATCGCCTCGCCGAATTCCACGCCACGGTCGCGCAGCTGATTCGCGAACTCGACGATCAGCACGCCGTTCTTGGCCGCGATGCCGATCAGCATGACAACCGCGATCTGACTGAAGATGTTGACCGTCGTGCCATAGAGCTTGAGGCCGAACACCGCGCCCGCGAGCGCGAGCGGCACGGTGACCAGCACGATGCCGGGCAGCAGGAAGCTCTCGAACTGCGCCGCGAGCACCAGGAAGACGATGCCGAGCGCCAGCGCGATCGTGAAGTACATCTGTCCACTGCTGCGCTGGAAGTCGCGCGAGGCACCATCGAATCGCAGCGTCGCCGTGGGCGGCAGTTCGCGCGCCACCGTCTCCTCGAACCAGCGCACGGCCTGCCCCACCGTGGCGCCGGGCGCCAGATCGGCCTCGATGCGCACGGCGCGCAGCCGGTCGAAACGGTTCAGCTGCATCGCGCCGGCAGTCTCCTGCAGCCGCACCAGGTTCGACAGCGGAATCAGCGCTCCCGTGCGGTCCGAGCGCACCTGGATGTTCGTCAGGTCCGTGGGGACCGTGCGTTCATCGCCGCGACCCTGCAGCACGACGTTGTACTCGCGGCCGCGGTCGATGTAGGTGGTGACGATGCGCGAGCCCAGCATGGTCTCGAGCGTGCTGCCGATGCTCGCCAGCGAGACACCGAGATCCGCGGCGCGATTGCGGTCGACGGACACGAGGATGCGCGGCTTGCGTTCCTTGTAGTCGCTGTCGACATTGACCAGCATCGGGTTCTGCTCGGCGAGCCGCAGCATCTGGTCGGACCATTGCGCAAGCTGGTCATAGTCGGGTCCGCCGATCACGGCCTGCACGTCGCGCGTGACCGCACGGCGGCCGAGGCTGCTCGACGGCGGCGCCATGACGCGGATGCCGGGCAGCTTGCGGATCTCGCGCATCACTGATTCCGAGATCTGCGCCGCCGACCGCTCGCGCTCGCTCCAGTCCGTCAGGACGCTCACGATCCGGCCCGTCGACATGTCGCCGCCGATGTTGTACGAAGCACCCGGTGCCCGGACCATGATGCGCCTGATGTCGCCATGCTGCTGCCTTTCGCGCATCAGGATGTCCTCGATGCGCAGTGCGTACGCCTCCATGTAGTCGAAGCTCGCGCCTTCGGGGGCCTGCAGCCGGAAGTAGATGCGCCCGTTGTCGGCGGACGGCGCGAATTCGGCCGGCAGGGTCCGGAAGGTCAGCACGGCCGTGGCCGCGAGCAGCGCGACACCCGCGAGCACGCGCCAGGGATGCCGGAGCGCCACCCTCAGGGCGCGCGCATACAGCGCGGCGAGCTGCGTGAATAACCGCTCAGTGGCCGCCGCGAGCCGGGTGCGCGGACCTTCCGCGGCCGCGGGCATCCGTGAGGCCAGCATCGGCGTCAATGTCAGCGCGACGACGGCCGAGAACAGTACCGCCGCGGCCAGCGTGAAGCCGAATTCGCGGAACAGCCGGCCGATGTCGCCCGGCAGGAACGAGATCGGCACGAACACGGCTGCCAGTGTGACCGTGGTGGCGATCACCGCGAAGCCGATCTCGCGGCTGCCGCGCACCGCCGCCACGAGCGGCGGCTCGCCCGTCGATGCCCGCCGGTGGATGTTCTCGATCATCACGATCGCGTCGTCGACCACGAGCCCGATCGCCAGCACGAGGCCCAGCAGCGTCAGCACGTTGATCGAGTAACCAAGCACGTGCATCACCGTGAACGAGGCGATGATGGACACGGGGATGGTCGCGGCCGGGATCAGTGTCGAACGCAGGCTGCCCAGGAAACCGAAGATCACCAGCAGCACCGAGGCGAACGCGATCCCGAGCGCCACGATCACTTCCCGCAGCGCGGCCTCGATCGCTATGCCGTTGTCGAGCATGACTTCGAGCCGCGCGCCTTTCGGCAGCGTGGACTGCAGGGCGGCAACCTCCGCGCGCACGCGGCGCACGACATCCAGCACATTGGCCTTCGACTGCGCCTCGACGCCGACCCAGACCGTACTGGCGCCATCGATGCGGGCCAGACTGCGCTCGTCCTCGGGCCCCACGCGCACGTCCGCGACATCGCCGATGCGCACCAGATGACCGTCCCGGCCACGCCCGATCACGAGCGCGCGGAAGTCCTGCGCGCTCGTCAGACCGACTTCGGTGCGCAGCGTAAACTCGCGCTGTTCCGACTCCAGGCGGCCGGCCGGCAGCTCGGCATTCTCGCGGCGCAGCGCGGCCTCGACGTCGGTCACGGTGAATCCGCGCGCGGCCAGTGCCCGCCGGTCGAGCCAGATACGCATCGCGTAGCGGCGTGCCCCGGAGACCGTCACGCGCGCAACGCCCGGAATGGTCGCGAAACGATCCATGAGGTTGCGCTCGGCGTAGTCCGTGACTTCCAGCGTCGACCGACCGGGCATCGACAGGCCGGTCCACAGCACCGCGTCCGTGCTCGCGTCCGCCTTGGTCACAACCGGTGGATCCGCCTCTTTCGGCAGTCCGGCCAGCGCCCGCGCGACGCGATCACGCACGTCGTTGGCCGCCGCATCGACATCGCGCTCGACACTGAAGGTGATGCGGATCAGCGAACGTTCGTCCTCGCTTATGGACTCGAGCTTGTCCACGCCCTCGATGCCGGCGACGCGCTCCTCGATGACCTGCGAGATCTTGGTCTCGATGACCGCCGCGGCAGCACCCGCGTAGCGCGTCTCGACGGACACCACCGGCTGTTCGATGTCGGGGTACTCGCGCAGTGGCAGGCGCTGCAGCGACAGCAGCCCGAAGGCGACCAGCAACAGGCTGATGACCGTCGCGAAAACGGGCCGGCGGATGGAGATCTCGGAGATGCGCATGGCGCGTTCTCAGCCGGCGGCCACCGCCGCGACCTCGCGCACGGCGGTACCGTCACGCACCTTCTGCGTGCCCTCGACGATCACGCGCTCGCCCGCGCCGAGCCCGGCGGTGATCTCGATCTTTCCGGGCCGGCGGCGACCGATCGTGACCTTGCGCTTCGTGGCCCGGCCGCCGCTGACCACGAACACGTAGTCGACGCCACGCTCGGGCACGAGCGCGGCCTCCGGCACCAGCAGCGCGGGGGCGGTGTCGCCCCGAAGCACGACCATCATGTACATGCCGGGCTTCAGCAGCCCATCGGCGTTCGGCAGCTCGGCACGCACGGCGATCGCGCGCGTGACCGGATCGACGCGGGAATCCAGCGTGGTGATGCGTCCCTGGAATTCGCGCTCCGCGAGACCCGCCGGACGGGCGCTCACGGCGAGACCGGGACGCAGCGCGAAGGCGAAAGCCTGCGGCACCGTGAAGTCGAGCTTGATGACCGAGGTGTCGTCGAGGGTCGTGATCACGGTGCCCGGAGACACGAAGGCACCGACGCTGACACGACGCAGTCCGGTCTGGCCGTCGAAGGGTGCGCGGATCATGGTGTCGGCGAGGCGCGCCTGCGCCGCAGCGACGCGCGCCTGATTTGCGAGGTGCGTTGCTTCGATCTGGTCGAGCTGCGCCTGCGACAGCGCGCGGGTCGCGAACAGTTCGCGGCTGCGGTTGAACTGGCTCCTGCTCTCGGCGAGCGCCGCCTCGGCCGCGGCAAGGTCGGCGCGCACCTGCGCGCTGTCGAACTCGACGAGCACCGTGCCGCGCCGCACGCGCTGGCCCTCGACGAAGCGCACCGCGGTAACCGTATTGGCCCAGCGCGAGGTGACCTCCACGGATTCACGGGCCATGGCCGTGCCGACCGCCTCGACCTCGAGTGCGAGGGGCTCGGTCGCCGCAGTCGCCAGGGCGACGCCCACCGCCTGCCCGGCATCGGCCGCACCGCCCGGACCCGGTACCGGCGCGACACCTCCGCAGCCGGCGCACAGCGCGAGCAGTGCGGGCACGGCGACGGCGTGCCGCCAGCGGTGGATCGGGTGTCGGCTCATTGTGGCATTAGGCTAGCATGCGAGCCCCGGGGACGCCGGGCACTCTCCCGGAGTGGCAGGCCCGGTCAGCCGCGCAGCATGCCGTGCCGCTGCAGCACCGTCGCGGCACCCGCCGTGCCGGTCAGCGCACCCTCTCCCCGGACCTCGAGACCCGCGGCGTTGCCTTCGTCCGTGTCGATGTGCATCTCGAGGCAGAAGTTCGGACTCACGCGCACCAGCACATCACCGAACACGAGGTCGCGCCCGTCCGAGTCGATGCGTACGTCGACGGTGTCGCGGTCCTGCACACCGAACGCGCGGGCGTCGTCGGGCGACATGTGGATGTGGCGCAGCGCGCAGATCACGCCCTGCTTCAGCGTGACCGCACCAGCCGGGCCCTCGAGCCGCAGGCCCGGCGTGCCGCGCAGGTCGCCGGACTCGCGGACGGGCGCGTCGACGCCCAGCAGGAACTCGTCGGTGCGCGAGATCTCGACCTGGTCCGCGCCCCGCGTGGGCCCCAGCACGCGCACGCCCTCGATGCGCCCGCGTGGCCCGACGAGCGTCACGCGTTCCCGGGCCGCGAACTGCCCCGGCTGCGAGATCGCGCGCTCGTCCTGCAGCGCGTGACCCGGTCCGAACAGCGTCTCGACGCTGGCAGGGCTCAGGTGCACGTGCCGCGCCGATACGGCGACCGGAATGCGCCGCGGCACGGCGAGCGAGGGCTCCGCCAGCAGCGCGGCCGCCTCCTCGGCCATCGCCAGTTCCTCGTCCGTCGCGACCACCAGCAGCTTCACGCGCGCCTGCGGCTCGGAGATCTCCGCGATGCGACGCGCATGATCGACCCGGACATCGCGGTTGCCGTCCTCGTCGAGCGGCGCGCCGATGAAATCGAGACGCTGCGCCACGCGGTGGCGCACCAGCGCGCTGTTCTCGCCGATGCCCCCCGTGAACACGACGGCATCGATACCACCCATGACCGCGGCATAGGCACCGATGTACTTGCGCACGCGGTGTGCGAACACCTGCAAGGCGAGCCGTGCCGCATCGTCCCCCGCAGCGGCGCGCGCCTCGACCTCCCGCAGGTCGCTCGAGCCCGCGAGCCCCAGGAAGCCGGAGCGTCGCGAGAGCAGGTCTTCGGCGGCATCGATCGAAAGACCCTCGAGCCGCATGAGCTGCAGCAGCAGCCCGGGATCCAGATCGCCCGGACGCGTGCCCATCGGCACGCCCTCCAGCGGCGTCATGCCCATGCTGGTCTCCACGCTGCGGCCGAATTCGATGGCGGTCAGACTGCAGCCATTGCCGAGGTGACAGGTCACCAGCCGCAGTTCCTGCAGCGGCCGCTGCAGGAAGCGCGCGGCCTGGCGCGCCACGAAGGCGTGGCTGGTGCCGTGGAAGCCGTAGCGGCGCAGACCGTGGCGCACCGCGAGCTCGCGCGGCAGCGCGTACTCGCGCGCACGCCTCGGCAGCGTGGCATGAAAGGCCGTGTCGAAGACCGCGATCTGCGGCAGTCCGTGCCACAGCGAGCGCGCGGTGCGCACGCCGCTCAGTGCCGGGGGATTGTGCAGTGGCGCGAGTGGCGACAGCGCCTCGATGCCGGCGACGACTCCGTCGTCGAGCAGCACCGGGCGGGTGTGCTGTGGACCGCCATGCGCGATGCGATGCACGAGGGCCGTGGGCTCGAGCCCGCGCTCGGCGCACAGACGCGCGAGATGCGCGAGCGAAACGGCCAGGTCGGCGGCCGGCAGTGGCTGTGCGGCGCCAGCGTCGAGCGCACAGGTGGCCGCGGGACTGCCGATGCGGTCGATGACCATGCCGAGCCGGCGGGTGCCGGTCGCCGCGTCGATGAACGCCGCCTTGAGCGAGGAACTGCCACAATTGATCGCGAGGATGTTCATGACGCTCGTCGAAGACCTCCAGGTATCCCCAATTGCCCCGCACCGGTCGACGGCAGGGTCCGATATGGCATCATCCCTGCATTACAGCCGCATGGCGAGCCCATGAGCGCGAGCGACCCCGAGACCGTTGCATCCCGCCGCGCCGAGAGATTTTACGCACGGCTGTTTGCCATCGGCACCGTCGGCGTCCTGGCCGTGCTGCTGCTGCGCATCGCCGAACCATTCGTCGGGCCGCTGGTCTGGTCGATCTTCCTGGCCTTCCTGATGGACCCGCTGCAGCGGCGGCTGACAGCCCTGTTGCGCGGGCGTGCGTCGCTGGCGGCGCTGCTGCTGACGCTGTTCACATTCGTGCTGTTCGTCGGTCCGCTGAGTCTCGTCGGCGCCCTGTTCGTGGCACAGGCCGGCGAACTGGCGAGGCTGCTCGAGTCGCGCGTCTCCACCTGGCAGATCCACAGCGTGGAAGACCTGGCCTCGCTGCCCGTGCTGGGCCGGGTGCTCGAGTGGCTGGACCGGTATGTGACGACGAGTTCGGAGCAGGTCCGGCAATGGATGGTCAGCGGGGCGCGCTCCCTGCTCGACCATGCCTCCGCAATGGGTGGCGCCGCCTTCCTGGGCGCGATCGGCACCGTGGTGAGTTTCACGGCCATGCTGTTCCTGCTGTTCTTCTTCCTGCGCGACGGCGCGGTCATGGCGCACGCCTGTGCGCGCTTCGTGCCGTTGTCGAGCGACTACAAGCAGCAGCTGGTCGAACAGCTCGCGGCGGTCACGCGTGCCGTGGTGTTCGGCACTGCCGTCACGGCCGCCGTGCAGGGTACGATGCTCGGCATCGGATTCGCGATCGCAGGCCTGCCGGCACCCATCGTATTCGGCGTGATCGGTGCGGTGCTGTCGGTCGTGCCGTTCGGCGGCACGGCATTCGTCTGGGTGCCCGGTGTCCTGGTGCTGTTCCTCCGGGACGACATCAGTCACGCGCTGTTCCTCACGGCCTGGGGCGTACTGGTGGTTTCGACCATCGACAATTTCATCAAACCCGCGTTCATCTCGGGACAGGCCGAGGTACCGACGCTCGCGGTGTTCGTCGGCGTGATCGGCGGCCTGTCGGCATTCGGCCTCATCGGCATGTTTCTGGGCCCGATCGTGCTGGCGCTCACCTTGACGCTGCTGCGCTTCGCCGACGAATCGATGCCGCGGGCGGATGCGACGCCCGCTGCGCAGACTGCACCCCGGCAACCGGACGCGTGACGCCGCGCGGCACGCGACCCGGGCCGGGGTCGCACATTCCGGCGACGTCGCGTCCGCGGCGCGCGGGGCCACCATCCCCGGCATCCCGCTCCGGGAGCGCTGCGACGCTCGTCTGGCGACCCCGGCCGCGGCGACGATAGAATGCGCGCCCTCCGATGGACGCCTCCCACCCACTGCTCGATCGTCTGAACGACGCACAGCGCGCCGCTGTCGCGGCGCCGCCGGGACCCACGCTGGTGCTGGCCGGCGCGGGCAGCGGCAAGACGCGCGTGCTCACGCATCGCGTCGCGTGGCTGATCCAGGAATGCGGTGCGAGCCCGCACGGAATCCTCGCCGTCACGTTCACGAACAAGGCCGCCGCCGAGATGCGCGGCCGCATCGAGGCGCTGCTCGGCATGCCGGGCAACGCGCTCTGGATCGGCACCTTCCATGGCATCGCCCACCGGCTGCTGCGACTGCACTGGCGCGAGGCCGGGCTGCCGCAGGGCTTCCAGATCCTCGACGACGAGGACCAGCTGCGACTGGTCCGCAAGCTGATCCGCGAGCAGAACCTCGACGAGCAGCGCTGGGTGCCGCGCGAGATCCAGGGCTTCATCAACGGCCACAAGGACGAGGGCCGACGGCCCAGGCAGCTCGAGGACCGCGGCGACCCGACGCGGCGCGAACTCATCCGGCAGTACGACCTGTACCAGAAACGCTGCCAGCAGCTGGGTGTCGTCGACTTCGGCGAGCTGCTGCTCAGGACGTTCGAGGTGCTGCGCGACCAGCCTGCGCTGCTCGAGCACTACCGGCGGCGCTTCCGGCACGTCCTCGTGGACGAGTTCCAGGACACCAACGGCGTGCAGTACGACTGGCTCAGACTGCTGGCCGGCACAGAGGGCATGCCGTTCGTGGTCGGCGACGACGATCAGTCGATCTATCGCTGGCGCGGCGCGCGCGTCGAGAACATGCAGCGGTTCCAGCGCGATTTCCACGGAGTCAGGCTGTTCCGGCTCGAGCAGAACTACCGCTCCACCGGCACCATCCTCGAGGCGGCGAACGCGGTCATCGCACGCAACAGCGACCGGCTCGGAAAGAACCTCTGGACCGACGGCGGGCGCGGCCAGCCCATCCACGTCTACGCGGCATTCAACGAGCGCGACGAGGCCGACTTCGTCGTGAGCCGCATCCGTGACCACGTGCTGAAGGGCGGCCGGCGCAGCGACTGCGCGATCCTGTACCGCTCGAATGCGCAGTCGCGCGCCTTCGAAGAAGCGCTGATCGCGGCCCGGACGCCCTACCGTGTCTACGGTGGCCTGCGTTTCTTCGAGCGCGCCGAGATCAAGGACGCGCTCGCGTACCTGCGGTTGACGCAGAGTCGCACCGACGACGTCTCCTTCGAGCGTGTCGTGAACCTGCCGACGCGTGGCATCGGCCAGGCGAGCCTGGACCGCGTGCGGGAGCTCGCACGGTCGCGCGGCTTGCCGCTCGCTGTGGCGGCCGTGGAGGCGCTGCCGTCGCTGGGCCCCAGGGCCTCGGCCGCGCTGCTCGCCTTTCTGCAGCTGCTCGACCGGCTCGAGCGCGAGACCGCGGGACTCGAGCTCGCGCAGCAGGTGAAGCTGGTCATCGAGGCCTCGGGGCTGCGCGAACACCACGCCAGGCAGAAGGACGACCGCGGCGAGGCGCGGGTCGAGAACCTCGACGAACTGGTCAATGCAGCCGGCGCCTTCGTCATCGAAGCGGACGCCGACATGCCGCCGCTCGCTGCTTTTCTCGCGCATGCCGTGCTGGAGAGCGGCGAGACCCAGGCGGCCGAGTGGGAGGACTGCGTTCAGCTGATGACCCTGCACAGCGCCAAGGGCCTGGAGTTCGCGCTGGTGTTCATGGTGGGTCTCGAGGAGGGCCTGTTCCCGTCCGAGCGCTCCGCCTTCGACCCGGAGAAGCTGCCGGAGGAGCGGCGGCTGTGTTATGTCGGTCTCACGCGCGCCATGCGCGAGCTGTACCTTGCGCATGCCGAGAGCCGGCGCATCTATGGCAAGACCGAGAACCGCATGCCGTCGCGCTTCCTCGACGAGATTCCGGCGCGGCTGCTCGCGGAGGTCCGCCCGCGGATCTCGGTGTCGCGGCCCGTGCATGTAACGGCGCGGCGCGAGGAACGCGCGCCCGGGGCGACCGGCGCCGCACCACGCCGGCCGTTGGCGGACGAATCGACACCCATGCGCCTCGGCGCGCGGGTGCGGCATCCCAAGTTCGGCGAGGGAGTGGTGGTGCGTTTCGAGGGCAGCGGCGCCAACGTGCAGGTGCAGGTCAACTTCGAGCGGGCCGGCGCCAAGTGGCTCATGTACGCCTATGCGAATCTGCAGGCCGTCTGAACGCGTCCCCAACAGGGGGTTCCGCGGCCACGATCGCGCCGGCCGCGACAGCAGGCGCCGTTAGCGATCACGGGCCGCGGTTCCCGACGGTGATGCTCCCGGGGCTGGCCCGTGCCGCGCTGGGCTACAATCGCCACGGCGTTTCTCATCGCTCGCAGAGTCTCGAACAGGGCGCATCGTGAAGATCATCATTCTCGGGGCCGGCCAGGTCGGCCGTACCGCGGCTTACCATCTGTCCCGCGAGCAGGCCCACGAGGTGACCGTCATCGATACCGATGACGACGTGCTGCGCGACCTGCAGGACCGCCTCGACATCCGCACCGTGAACGGCAACGCCGCGCATCCCGGCGTGCTCGAAGCCGCGGGTGGTGCCGACGCCGACATGATCGTCGCGCTGACCTCGAGCGACGAGGTCAACATGGTTGCCTGCGAAGTCGCGTACGCGCTGTTCCGCACGCCGACCAAGATCGCGCGCATCCGCGCCGCCGACTACACGCAGCGCGAGCGTCTGTTCGCCGAGGGTGGGCTCGCAGTCGACGTGACCGTCAGCCCGGAGGCGCTCGTCACTGAGTACGTGCAGCGTCTCATCAGCAGCCCCGGAGCCCTGCAGGTGCTGGATTTCGCGGAGGGGCGCGTGCGCCTGGTCGGCGTTCGCGCCATCAAAGGCGGCCTGCTCATCGGTCACGAGCTCAGGACGCTGCGTGAACATTTGCCCCGGCACGAGACGCGCGTCGCGGCGATCTACCGCAACGGCCGCAGCATCGTGCCCGAGGGCAGCACGGTCATCGAGGAAGGTGACGAAGTCTTCTTCGTCGCGGCGCGCGATGACATGCGCGTCGTCATGAAGGAGCTGCGGCGCGAGGAGCAGGCCGCGCGTCGCGTGGTGATCGCCGGCGGCGGCAACATCGGCTTCCGGCTGGCTGGCGCGCTCGACGCCACGAACCAGGTGAAGCTGATCGAGCGCGATCCGCGGCGCGCACGGCGCTGTTCGGAGCGGCTGCGCCACACGCTGGTGCTCGCCGGCGACGCCGCGGACGAGGAGCTGCTGCTCGAGGAGAACATCGACTCCGCGGACGTGTTCGTCGCGCTGACCAATGCCGAGGAGGCGAACATCCTGTCAGCGATGCTGGCCAAGCGGCTCGGCTGCCGCAAGGCCATGGCGCTGATCAACAAGCCGTCCTACGCCGAGCTCATGGACGGCGGCCCCATCGACGTCGCGATCTCACCGCAGACCATCACCATCGGCGCGCTGCTTGCCTACGTGCGCCGTGGCGACGTCGTGAAGGTGCATTCGCTGCGTCGCGGCGCAGCCGAGGCCATCGAGGCGGTTGCGCACGGCGACCGGCGCACGTCCAAGGTCGTCGGCCGGCGCATCGAGGACATCCCGCTGCCCCCCGGCACCACGATCGGCGCGGTGGTGCGTGGCGACCGGGTCATGATGGCGCATCACGACACCGTCATCGAAGCCGACGATCACGTGATCCTGTTTCTGACGGACCGGCGCCACGTCGAGGCGACCGGCAAGCTGTTCCAGGTCGGCGTGACCTTCGTCTGAACGGCAACGGCCGGGGCGGCGACCATGAACCTCGCGATGGTGCAGCGGATCCTGGGGCTGATGCTGATGGTGTTCAGCCTCACCATGCTGCCGCCGGCCGGCATCTCGCTTCTGTACCACGACGGCCACCACGCGCCGTTCCTGGATGCATTCCTGGCCGTCGCTGCTGCGGGGCTGGTGATCTGGTGGCCGGTCCGCAAGGTGCAGCGCGACCTGCGCCTGCGTGACGGCTTCCTGGTCGTCGCGCTGTTCTGGGTGATTCTGGGATTCGCCGGTGCCGTACCGTTGCTGATCAGCGACGAGCCCCAGCTGACGATGACGGAGGCCGTCTTCGAGGCGATCTCGGGCTTCACTACCACGGGCGCCACGGTCATCGTGGGTATCGACGGGCTGCCGAAGTCGATCCTGTACTACCGCCAGCAGATCCAGTGGCTGGGCGGCATGGGGATCATCGTGCTGGCCGTGGCGCTGCTGCCCGTGCTCGGCATCGGCGGCATGCAGCTCTACAAGGCCGAGACGCCCGGCCCCGTCAAGGACGAGAAGCTGACGCCGCGCATCACCCAGACCGCCCGCGCGCTGTGGCTGATCTACGTCGCGCTCACCGCGGCCTGCGCTCTCGCCTATTTCCTCGCCGGCATGGACGTCTTCGACGCCGTCGGCCATGCATTCGCGACGGTGTCCACGGCAGGCTTCTCGACCCACGACGCCAGCCTCGGGTACTTCGACAGCTACGCCATCGATGTCATCGCGAGCATTTTCATGTTTCTTGGCGGGACGAACTTTGCGCTGCACTTCATGCTGGTCCGCAGACCGGCACGCGGAATCTACTGGCGCGACCCGCAGTTCCGGACTTATCTGGCGATCGTCAGCGCGACCGTCGCGATCGTCACGCTGTCGCTGTACGCGACCCGAACCTTCAGCTCGCTGGCCGAATCGTTCCGGTTCGCGCTGCTGCAGACTGTGTCGCTGCAGACCACCACAGGGTTCGTCACGGCGGATTTCCCCGCCTGGCCCGGTGCGTTACCCGTTCTGTTGATGCTCATAACCTTCATCGGTGGCTGCGCCGGGTCCTCCTCTGGCGGCATCAAGGTCATCCGCTGGCACCTGATCTTCATGCAGGGGGCCGTGGAACTGAAGCGGCTCGTCCATCCGAACGCGGAGATCCCGGTGAAGGTCGGCGGCAAGCCGGTGCCCATGCGGGTCATGAATGCCGTCGCAGGTTTCTTCGCGATCTACCTGCTCCTGTTCGGCCCGACGGTGGTGCCCCTCATGGCGACCGGCCTCGACCAGGTCGCCGCGTGGTCCGCGGTCGCGACTTCGACCAACCACG
>CAYWMY010000048.1:0-12658 GCA_964459405.1 uncultured Steroidobacteraceae bacterium
GGGATCCGCCACCGCAAGGGTCTGCCCTGCCGCGGTCAGCGGACGCGCACCAACGCGCGCACGCGCAAGGGCCCGCGTCGTTCGGCGGTCAAGACCCACGCGAAGCCCGGCAAGGCGTGATCGCCCCGGCTGACTCGACCCGGAGTTTTCAGGAAGGCTAAAGATGGCGGAACAGAAACAGTCAGGCGGCGCGGCGGCGGGCAAGACCCGCAAGAAGGCCAAACGGCAGGTGTCCGACGGCATCGCGCACGTGCATGCCTCGTTCAACAACACGATCGTGACGATCACGGACCGGCAGGGCAATACGCTGTCGTGGGCGACCTCCGGTGGCTGCGGCTTCCGCGGCTCGCGCAAGAGTACGCCGTTCGCGGCGCAGGTCGCCGCCGAGAAGGCCGGGACGGCCGCGCAGGAGTACGGCCTGCGCAGTGTCGAGGTACACGTCAAGGGGCCGGGGCCGGGACGCGAGTCCGCGATCCGCGCGCTGAATGCCTGCGGGCTCAAGGTCTCGTCGATCGCCGACGTGACCCCGATTCCGCACAACGGTTGCCGCCCGCCCAAGAAGCGGCGTGTCTGAGGATTAGGGGAACATGGCCAGGTATCTCGGTCCCAAGTGTAAGCTTTCGCGCCGCCAGGGCACGGATCTGCTGCTGAAGAGCGGTGTCAAGCCGCTCGAGAGCAAGTGCAAGCTGGAGGTCCCGCCGGGCGGCATCAAGGGCGAGCGTCGCTCGCGCCTGTCGGACTATGGCCTGCAGCTGCGCGAGAAGCAGAAGCTGCGGCGCATGTACGGCGTGCTGGAGCGGCAGTTCGCGAACTACTACGTCAAGGCGGCGGGACGCCCGGGATCGACGGGTGAGAACCTGCTGCGCTTCCTGGAAGCACGTCTCGACAACGTCGTGTACCGGATGGGATTCGCGGCCACGCGCGCCGAGGCACGCCAGCTGGTCGGCCACAAGGCGGTGCTCGTCAACGGCGAGATCGTCAACGTGCCGTCTTACCAGTGCCGGGCCGGCGACATCGTCGGTATCCGCGAGGCGTCCCAGAAGCAGCTGCGCATCCAGAGCGCCGTACAGATGGCGACGCAGGTGGGCCTGCCCGACTGGGTCGAAGTCGATGAAAAGAAGTTCTCGGGCGTGCTGAAGGCGCTCCCGGATCGCGATCAGATTCTGCCCGACATCAACGAGAACCTCGTCGTCGAGCTTTACTCGAAGTAAGGGATAGGTGTGACGGTCATGCAGGGATCCGCCACGGAGTTTCTCAAGCCGAAATCGGTCAAGGTCACGGCGGCCGGTCCGCGGCACGCGCGCATCGTGATCGAGCCGTTCGAACGCGGCTTCGGCCACACGCTGGGCAACGCCCTGCGTCGCGTGCTGCTGTCATCCATGCCCGGTGCCGCAGTCACCGAGGCGGAGATCGACGGAGTGCTGCATGAGTACACCAGCATCGAGGGTGTGCAGGAGGATGTCGTTGACATCCTGCTCAACCTGAAGGGGCTCGCGCTCAGGATGCATGGCCGCGACGTGGCCGAGCTGCGCCTGTCCAAGAAGGGGCCGGGCCCGGTGACCGCCGCCGACATCCAGATGGACCACGACATCGACGTGGTCAATGGCGATCTCGTGATCGCCAACATCAACAAGGCCATCGAGTTCAACATGACGCTCAAGGTGGAGCGTGGCCGGGGATACCGGCCGGCGGCCCAGACGCTGAATTTCGAAGAGCAGAGCCGTCCCATCGGGCGCCTGCAGCTGGACGCGTCGTTCAGCCCGGTCCGGCGCGTGACGTATGCGGTCGAGTCGGCCCGGGTCGAGCAGCGCACGGATCTCGACAAGCTCATCATCGACATCGAGACCAACGGCACCATCGATCCGGAGGAGGCCATTCGCCGCGCCGGCAACATCCTCAAGGATCAGCTGACGGTGTTCGTCGACCTGGAGGGCCAGGGTGAATCGATGGCGCCGGTGCTCGGGAGCGCATTCGACCCGATCCTGCTGCGCCCGGTCGACGAGCTCGAGTTGACGGTGCGAAGCGCCAACTGCCTCAAGGCCGAGAACATTCATTACATCGGTGATCTCGTGCAGCGGACCGAGGTCGAGCTGCTGCGGACGCCGAACCTCGGCAAGAAGTCCCTGACGGAAATCAAGGAAGTGCTCGAGAGCCACGGCCTCGCGCTCGGCATGCGGCTGGAAGGCTGGCCGCCGGCGAGCCTGCGCCGCGAGGACCAGCTCAAGCTGGCCTGACCAGAGCACGATCAACAGAGGAACCGAGGACCATGCGCCACCACCTGTCCGGCCGTCAGCTGTCCCGCAACAGCGCCCATCGCAAGGCGCTGATGCGGAATCTGGCCGCTGCGCTGATCCGTCACGAGACCATCCGCACGACGCTGCCCAAGGCCAAGGAGCTGCGCCGGGTCGTCGAGCCGCTGATCACGATGGGCAAGGACGATTCGCTTGCCGGCCGTCGGCTGGCCTTCGCGCAGCTGCGGGATGCCGAGGTCGTGCGCAAGCTGTTCGAGGAGGTCGGGCCCCGTTTCCGTAATCGCGCGGGTGGCTACACGCGGATCCTCAGGATGGAGCCCCGGCCGGGGGATTCGGCGCCGATGGCGCTGATGCAGTTCGTCGAGCGCGCGACGGCGCAGGCCGGTGCGACCGGTGATGCCACGGCACAGGAAGCCACGGCGGCCGCCAAGCCGCGGCGTCGCAAGGCCGCTGCGGGCTGATCCGATTTCCACTCCTTCGAGTCTGCTCCGGAACGGACAGCAGCCTCCTTGGTCGCCAGTGGAAGAAGGCCGGAGTCATCCGGCCTTTTTTTGTGGCGCGCTCCGGCGTCCCTCTGACAGCAGCCCGGCCGACGATACCCGGGGCCGGCGGGTGCACGAGCCCGGGCACGTGCCACATCGATCTCCGCCGGCAGGCTTCCAGACGGTCGCGCCCTTGCGTATGTTAGCGAACGGGGATCCGGGTCGGGCGTGTGCCGATCAGAGCTGACAACGAGGAGAACACCATGAGTCTGGCCAGCGAGTTCAAAGAGTTCGCGATGCGCGGCAACGTCATCGATCTTGCCGTGGGCGTCGTGATCGGCGCGGCGTTCGGCAAGATCGTATCCGCGCTGGTCGACGCGATCGTGATGCCGGCACTCGGCTGGGCGGTCGGCGGCATCAACTTCGCCGACCTGGCCGTGACGCTGGGCACCAATGCGGCGACCAACGAGCCCGTGCTGCTCAAGTACGGGGCCTTCCTGCAGGCGGTGTTCGACTTCGTCATCATCGCGTTTGCGATCTTCATGGCGCTCAAGGGCATCAACAAGCTGAAGCGGCCACCGGAACCGGCACCCGCAGCGGCACCGCCACCGCCTCCGCGCCAGGAAGTCCTGCTCGAGGAGATCCGCGACCTGCTCAAGAACCGTTGAGCGGGACGGTCGGCCGTTGTCTGCTGCCGCGGGATCGCGGCATCAGGGGTGTGGCAGCGGCGCCCGGAATCATCGGGATCCGTGGCCCGGACGGGCCGGACGCCCCGCATCCCGCGCGCATCACGAATAGCGCATCCGGGTTCCGGTCCGCAGCGACAGTTCGATCTCGCCGGCCAGGAGTTCCTTCGGGAAGTAGGTGCCGGAAATGTGCGCACCGTGGATGCTCGCGCCCTCCAGGCGGGTGTTCCTCAGGTCCACACCACGCAGGTCCGCCTGTCGCAGGTAACAGTCCGAGAGGTCGAGCCCGGCTGGCTGCAGGCCACGCAGATCCAGTCCCCGCAGGTTGCAGCGCCGCAGATCGCAGGTCTCGCCGGCGGCCCGGCGGCGATTGAACTCCTCGATCCGTCCCTCCCGAAGCAGCCAGAACAGCGGATCGGTGGGCATCCGCGGTGAGTCGTCGCTCATGTCGTGATCCTCCGGGAGTCTGGCTGCCAGGCGGGGGAAGCGCGAGCATACCAACGACCGCCAGCGCCCGCGGCGTTCGACTCCGGCGGTCGGGCACGGTGCGTGCCCGCCGGCCGGCTGCAACGGCAGGATCCGCGGCCATCCCCCGTCAAGCCTGCGGTTCGACGCAGGCGAACGCCTGACGCGTGAGGTTCTCGTGGCCGGAATCCGTGGTCACGACGTCATCTTCGATGCGTACCCCACCGTGGCGGCGCAGTTCGTTGACGCGATCCCACACGATCGATGCATTGAGCGGGCCGGCGGCCGCGCTGGCCAGCAGCGAGTCGATGAAATACAGACCTGGCTCGATCGTGACGACGAACCCGGCCTCGAGACGCCGTGTCAGGCGCAGGTACGGGTGCCCGGGGGGACGCGGCCGGATGGCGCCACGACGGTCCGCCAGCAGGCCGCCGGCGTCATGGACCTGCAGCCCCAGCAGGTGCCCGACGCCGTGCGGGAAGAAGACGGAGGTGAGCCCCGTGGCGACCGCCGCCTCGGCATCGATGCGGGTGAGGCCGGCTTCGCGCAGCAGTGCGCCGATCAGCCGGTGCGCTTCCAGATGGATCGCGGTGTAGTCCTGACCGGGCCGGACGCTGTCGCAGAGATCGAGCTGCAGCCGGTCCATGGCGGCGACGACCGCCGCCATCTCGCCGGCCCCGCGCACATGCGTGCGGCTGATGTCGGCGGCGTATCCGCATTCGCTCGCGCCGGCGTCGATCAACAGCACTTCCGCCTCCGGGCGCGGGAGCCGCTCGAGGAACTGGTAGTGCAGCACGGCCGCGTGGGGACCGAGCGCCACGATGCTGTTGTAGGGCAGTTCCTGTTCGCGGTGCCGAAGCGCGGCGCAGTAAGCGAGGTGGATGTCGAATTCGCTGGCCCCGGCTGCAAACGCCTGTTGTGCCGCGACGTGAGCGCGTGCGGCCAGGGTGTTGGCCCGGCGATGACAGGCAATCTCGTAGGGCGTCTTGATGGCGCGCTCGAACTCCAGGTGGTTCACGAGTCCGGGAGGATTGGCGGCGCCACAGTCGGGCGCCGCGCGCGGATCACCGAGAACGGCCCAGCGCCGACCGCGGCCCAGCTGCGACGCGATCGCCCGCCCCGGTGGCAGCGGACGGATCTCGAATTCCCGGCTCCACTCTTCGTTCGGCGGGTCGGGCGCCAGGTGCCAGAAGTCGTCCAACTGCGGCAGCAGCAGCAGGGGCTTGCAGCGGGGCTCGAAGACGAGGCAGCTTCCCGGCTCGGCCTGCGGCACCCACCAGCGGAACCAGGGGCTGGCGCGGAACGGATAGTCCTGGTCGTCGAACGGCAGCGGCACCGGGTGCCCGGCCGGCAATACGATCCCGTCGAGCCGCGCGTCCGCCAGCGCGGCTTCGGTGCGCGTCGACAGCGACCGGAGGTGCCGAGCGAACAGGCCATCTGCCGCCGGCTGAACGATGGGACCCGTTGTCATACGCGGGCAAGATTAGCCCTGCACCCCGTCGAGGGCCACCCCGCGGGACGGGTCCAGCCGCTCGCCGCTTCGGGCCCGCGGTTGACGCTGGTTGGTGATGCCCGGCCCACGGGGCCGGGCGGGAAAACAGGGCGCGCCGGGTCCCCGGCGAACTGCGTGCGGGCTGCTGGAGCCGTCGTGCGCGTGGCCATCGCGGTTGAATTCGATCCAGAAAGCCCTACAATTGCGCCTCCGCGTCCCAGCTCCCGGCGGGTGGCTCGTCCACCCGGCGGAGCTGGTCGCGGCTGTTACGTTAACGTTAAACAATCTCAATTGGGGTATCGACGATGAACGCAAAGATTCTTGGTGCCGCCGCCCTGGCGGTCCTGCTGAGTGCCTGTGGTGGCAAGAAGGAAGAGGCTGCTCCGGCTCCTGAGGCCGCTCCTGCCGAGGAGGCCGCTCCTGCCGAGGGTGCTGCCGCTGAAGGTGCTGCCGAGGCTGCTCCTGCCGAGGGTGCTGCTCCGGCGCAGTAAGCCGCAAGACCTCACGGTCTGAAGGGGCCGGGTGGATGGCGGGCTGCACAACCCGTCGTCCATCCGGCTCTTGTGTTTCGGGTGTCCGCCAATGACCGTCACCATCCGCGATGCGAAGCCGAGCCGCCAGGATCGCCGCTGGATCTCGAGCGTGTATCGCGAGTATGTCGGTGACCTGTCGGCCGACAACACGGGCGTCTTTCCGGCGCTCATCGAGACGGGCTATCGCGACGACGATATCCTCGACATCTGGTTCCGGGACGAGCGTGCGACGCCGTTCCTGATCCTGCACTCCGGCACACCCGTGGGATTCGCACTCGTCGAGCGTTCGCTGCCCCGTGCGGGTCTGCATGAACCGCCGCAGCACCGGCTCTCGGAGTTCTTCGTGCGCCAGCCGTTCCGGCGCCGGGGCGTGGGACGCGAAGCCGCGCAACTGATCTTCACACGCTTCGGGGGCCGCTGGCTGGTGGTGGAGCAGGTGCGCAATGGTGGTGCCGTCGAGTTCTGGCGCCGCGTCATCACGCGCTACACGCACGGCCGCTTCCAGGAGCGCGTGGGCGGCGGCGAGGTGCGGCAGAGTTTCGATTCGGTCCGCCCCGCGAGCTGACCGGCCCGCCGCAGGTGCGACGGCCGCTTTCCTGTCTCCACGACGCACGGTCGACGCCGTACACAAACGTCATCACGTCGGTCGAGTCGCCGCTGAAAGCGAAGCTCTTCGTCGATGCCGTGCACAGACGGCATCACGCCGTCCGCGGGCCATTCCACGGCGCGCCTCACGCCGACCGACGGTGCTCGCACCGGATGCGGCGCCCGGAGACGCGTGTGACCGGCCAAAGCTCCATCGGTTTCAGCCGACAGAGACTCGGCCGGCGCGCCGCCGATGTCCCGATTCTGCGCCAGCACCGTCGAAAGCTTGTCCGGCGTGACAGAGCTTCGGCCGGCGTACCGCCGGTGTCCCGATGCACAGCCACCATGGCTGGCATGATCGAGTCACGGAGCGGACAATGACCACGATGAACACCAGCTGTGCCTCGATCGGCAACACTGCGGAAGCCGGCGCGGCCTGCCCCGGCAGCGCGGCATTCACCTTCGTGAGTTCACTGGGGGCCGAGCTTTCAGCAGGACGTTTCGAACTGCCGTCGTTCCCGGATGTGGTCGTGCGCGTGCGGCGAGCCCTGGCCGACGATGCGACTACCGTGGATCAGCTCGTGCGTATCGTCGGATCCGAGCCCACGCTGGCGGCACGACTGCTCAGGATGGCGAACTCGGCCGTGTTCAATCGCAGTGGCAAGGCCGTAACGGACCTGCGCACCGCTATCAGCCGTATGGGTTACAACATGGTCCGCAGTGCGGCGATCTCGTTCGCCATGGCGCAGATCCGCAAGGGTTCGCGGGTCAAGGCCGTCGAAGCGGATCTCACGCGCCTATGGGAGGAAGCCACCTGTGTGGCGACGCTGTCGTACGCGATCGCCAGGAGGCGGTCGCGCCTCAATCCGGACGGAGCGATGCTCGTCGGCCTGCTGCACGGCATCGGCAAGCTGTATATCCTGAGCCGCGCGGGTGACCATCCGGAGCTGTTCACAGATCGCGGAATGCTGCTGCAGGTCCTGCATGACTGGCACGTCCGCATCGGCCGGGCGATCCTCGAGAGCTGGGAATTCCCACCGGAGATGGTCGAAGCGATCCAGCAGCACGAGGACCGGGGGCGCGTTCATGAGGGGGCGGCCGATCTGACGGACGTGCTGACCGTCGCCGTCGTGATGGCGTCCTGCGCGAGCCGACCGGACGATCTGGAGCTGCACCTGCGCGACGTCACCGCGTTCCGGCATCTGGATCTCGATACCGAGAGCAGCCGCGAGATCCTCGTCACGTCCGAAGACGAGATCCTGCAGCTGCGTCAGGCACTGGGCGCCTGACCCCGCAGCCGGGGAGACCGTGCCGCGAGGGCGGCCGTGGCCGACTGCCGGTCGTTGCTGCCGATTCCACAGTCAGACCCGGGCCCCGCGGGCGGTCATGGGCGCCCGGCGGCCCGGCGCTGCCGATTGGCTGCCCGGGGCCGCAGAATGCGCTGCAGGTAGTGACCAGTGTGCGACGCAGCGCAGGCCGCGATGTCCTCCGGCGTTCCCACCGCGATGACGCGCCCGCCACCCGCGCCACCCTCCGGCCCGAGGTCGACGATCCAGTCCGCGGTCTTGATGACATCGAGATTGTGTTCGATGACCAGCACCGTGTTGCCCTCGTCGCGCAGGCGGTGCAGGACGCTGAGCAGCTGCGCGACATCGTGGAAATGCAGGCCGGTTGTCGGCTCGTCGAGGACATACAGCGTGCGGCCCGTGGAGCGCTTCGAGAGTTCCTTGGCGAGCTTGACGCGCTGTGCTTCGCCGCCCGAGAGCGTGGTCGCATTCTGACCGAGGCGCACGTACGAGAGTCCCACGTCCAGCAGCGTCTGCAGCCGGCCGGCGACCGCGGGCACCGCGCGGAAGAACGGCAGCGCATCCTCGACCGTCATCTCGAGCACCTCGTGGATGGTGCGGCCCTTGTAGTGGATTTCCAGGGTCTCCCGGTTGTAGCGTTTGCCTTTGCAGACATCGCAGGGCACATAGACGTCGGGCAGGAAGTGCATCTCGACCTGCAGTACGCCGTCGCCCTGGCAGGCCTCGCAGCGCCCGCCCTTCACGTTGAAGCTGAACCGTCCGGGTTCGTAGCCGCGTGACCGCGATTCAGGCGTCCCCGCGAACAGCTCGCGAATCGGTGTGAACAGCCCGGTGTAGGTCGCCGGATTGGACCGCGGCGTGCGGCCGATGGGGCTCTGGTCGATGTCGATGACGCGGTCGATGTGCTCCAGCCCCTCGATGTGCTCGCAGGGCGCGGCATCGTACGAGGCATCGTTCAGATGCTCGGCGACGTGCCGGTACAGCGTGTCGTTGATCAGCGTCGACTTGCCCGAGCCCGACACGCCGGTGATGCAGGTCAGCAGGCCGACAGGAAACTCCGCGGTCACCGATCTGAGGTTGTTGCCGCGGGCGCCCACGACCCGCAGCATGCGCTGCGGGTCCGGTGCGGCACGCCGCGCAGGAACTTCGATGCTCAGCTGGCCGGACAGGTACTGTCCGGTCAGCGACCGGGGCTCGCGTTCGATGTCCAGCGGCGTGCCGCAGGCCACGACCTCGCCGCCGTGCACGCCGGCGCCGGGACCGAGATCGACCACGTGATCGGCCTGGCGGATCGCCTCCTCGTCATGCTCGACGACGATCACCGTGTTGCCGAGGTCGCGCAGCCGGTGCAGCGTGTCCAGCAGGCGCTGATTGTCGCGCTGATGCAGGCCGATCGAGGGCTCGTCGAGGATGTACATGACCCCGACGAGACCCGAGCCGACCTGGCTCGCGAGGCGGATGCGCTGCGCCTCGCCACCCGAGAGGGTTTCCGCGCTGCGGTCCAGCGTCAGGTAGTCCAGACCGACGTTCACGAGGAAGCCGAGCCGGTCGTTGATCTCCTTGACGATGCGCGTCGCGATCTCGCCGCGCCAGCCGGGGATCGACAGCGCGCGGAAGAACTCCAGCGCATCACCGACCGACCGGGCCGTGAGTTCGGGGATCGACTGCCCCGCGACGTAGACGTGCCGTGCCGCGCGGTTGAGCCTCCGGCCGCCGCACTCGGGACAGGCCCGCGTACCCAGGTACTTCGCGAGTTCCTCGCGGACTGCCAGCGAGTCGGTCTCGCGGTAGCGCCGCTCGAGGTTTGGAATCACGCCCTCGAAGCGGTGGCGCCGCTTCTGCGTGTTGCCGCGGCTGTCGAAGTAGCGGAACTCGACCTCCTCCTCGCCGCTGCCGTAGAGCAGTACCTCGCGGGCGGGCTCGGGCAACGCCTGGTAGGGGGTGTCGGGATCGAAGCGATAGTGCCGGCCGAGCGCCTGGATCATCTGAAAGTAATAGGCATTGCGCCGGTCCCAGCCGCGCACCGCACCCGCGGCGAGCGACAGCTCCGGGTGCGCAACGACACGGACGGGATCGAAGAACTGCTTCTGGCCGAGACCGTCGCAGACCTCGCAGGCGCCTGCGGGGTTGTTGAACGAAAAGATGCGCGGCTCCAGTTCCGGCAGCGAATAGCCGCAGACCGTGCACGCGAAGCGGTCGGAGAACACCAGCTCGTCGCCGCCGCCGGTGTCGAGAAACGCGATCTGCGCGACGCCGTCGCCGATCCTGAGCGCCGTCTCGAAGGATTCGGCGAGCCGCTGGCCGAGATCGCCCCTGACCTTGAAGCGGTCCACCACGGCCTCGATCGTGTGCTTGCGCCGCAGGTCGAGCCGCGGCGGCGCCTCGAGCTCGACCAGCCGGCCGTCGACGCGTGCGCGGATGAAGCCACGCCCGCGCAGCTCCTCGAACACCTGCAGATGCTCGCCCTTGCGGTCCTTGATGACCGGTGCCAGCATCACCAGCGCCGTGCCCTCTGGCAGCCGCAGCACCTGGTCGACCATCTGGCTCACCGTCTGCGCCGCGAGATCGGTTCCGTGGTCGGGGCAGCGGGGTATTCCGGCGCGCGCGAACAGCAGGCGCAGGTAATCGTAGATCTCGGTGACGGTGCCCACCGTCGAGCGCGGATTGTGCGAAGTCGCCTTCTGCTCGATTGCGATGGCCGGCGACGGTCCTTCGATGTGGTCGACATCGGGTTTTTCCATCATCGACAGGAACTGCCGCGCATAGGCCGACAGCGACTCGACGTAGCGGCGCTGGCCTTCGGCGTAAATCGTGTCGAAGGCCAGCGACGACTTCCCGGAGCCGGACAGGCCGGTCAGCACGATCAGGCGGTCACGCGGCAGGTCGAGGTCGATGCCCTTGAGGTTGTGCGTGCGCGCACCACGGATACGGATGGTCTGCGTGCTCATGCTGGCGTGAAGGCGGGGAGCCGCCGGTAGCGGGGCGGGCTTGCTAGAATATCCGTGCCCGGCCCGCTGCGGCAAAGGAAATCCCGTCCCGTGAACCGTGCAACGACCATGCGCTTCGTCGCGCAGGAGCGTCGCGTCGTCGCCGCTCTGGCCGCCATCTACAGCACCCGCATGCTCGGCATGTTCATGCTGCTGCCGGTGCTGGCGCTGTTCGCCAGCGACATGCAAGGCGCGACGCCGCTGCTCGCGGGCCTCGCGATGGGTGCTTATGGCTTCACCCAGGCGCTGCTGCAGATTCCGTTCGGGCGCTGGTCGGACCGACTGGGCCGCAAGCCTGTCATCGTCGCGGGGCTGCTCCTCTACCTTGCGGGTTCCGTCGCGGGCGCACTGGCCTCGACGATTCACGCGGTCATCGCGGCGCGCGCCATCCAGGGCGCGGGCGCCGTATCGGGGCCGGTGACGGCACTGCTCGCGGATCTGACGCGCCCTGAGATCCGGACCCGGGCGATGGCGTTCATCGGCATCAGCATTGGAGCCTGCTTCATCCTGTCACTCGTGGCGGGCCCGCCGCTGTCGGTCGTGCTGGGCCTCGGTGGCTTCTTCTGGCTCATGGCGGTGATGGCGGTCGCCGGGATCCTGGTGCTGCTGCTCGCGGTTCCGACGCCGGCGTCGCCGCGGTCCGACGGCCCATTCCTGTGGCGCGAAGCGTTCTCGCCGGGGCTCGCGGTGCAGTACTACGGCGTATTCACGCTGCACTTCGTCCTGGTCGCCACATTCATCGCGGTCCCCCACGCGCTGCGCGAGGTGCACGGTCTCGCGACCGGTCGGCACTGGCAGGTCTACCTTCTGGTGTTCCTCGTGTCGGTGGCGGGCACAGTGCCGCTGGTGCTGGCGGCGGAACGGCGCCGCCACGCGGCTGGCGCCATCCTGCGGCTCGGCATTGCGCTGCTGGTGCTCGGCCAGGTCGTGATGGCGCTGGACTTCGCCAGCACGCGCGGGCTGTACGCGGGGCTGATCATCTATTTCGCCGCCTTCAATTTCCTGGAGGCGCGGCTGCCGGCACGCGTGTCGGAACTCGCGCCGGGGCACCGCCGCGGCGCCGCGCTCGGCGTGTTCGCCACGAGCCAGTTCCTGGGGGCTTTCGCAGGTGGTGCCGTGGGTGGCGTGCTGCTGGGTACGGACGGCGGCATGGCCGCGGTGTTCGGTGCATCCGGAATCGCGGCGGCCCTCTGGTGGCTGGTCGACCGGGCCGGGTCCCGGACCGCCGGCGAGCCGCGGGAATCTGTGGTATCAGGACCCTAAACGGGCAGCATCGACGCGGGTGTCCCCGGCTTAGAATGTCGGCCCGGACGAAGGAACCAGGAGAGAGGCAATGGCTCGCGGTGTCAACAAGGTGATTCTCATCGGCAACGTCGGGCAGGATCCCGAATCGCGTGCCATGCCCAGCGGACGCTCCGTCGTGAACCTGCGCCTGGCCACCAGCGAGTCCTGGCGCGACAAGCAGACCGGCGAGCAGAAGGAACAGACCGAGTGGCACACGGTGGTCATGTTCGACCGCCTGGCGGAAATCGCGGCGGAATACCTCCGGAAAGGGTCGCAGGTCTATATCGAAGGACGCATCCGGACGCGCAAGTGGCAGGACAAGGAAGGCAAGGAACGCTATTCCACCGAGATCGTCGCCAACGAAATGCAGATGCTGGGCGGTCGCGGCGACCGCGCCGGTGGTGGGGCTGCTCCCGTCACCGCCGCGCGGCCGCAACGTACGGAGGTGGCGCCCCAGGGTGGTTCGCGCGACGAATTCGAGGACGACATTCCCTTCTGAGCACCGGGCCCCGGCCCGAAGGCTCCTCAGGACTCCGCCCGCTGGTTTGGCCGCGGGCGTGAGGAATGCCCGTGGCGCGGTCCCCG
>CAYWMY010000049.1:0-5244 GCA_964459405.1 uncultured Steroidobacteraceae bacterium
CAGCGTGCCGCGCTCGATGCGCACGCGCTCGATGCGCGCCGGGAAGGGCAGGGGTGCGGCTGGCGGCGTCACCGGCGGCGGAGGCTCCTGCCGGTCGCGGCGGCCGCTGCGACCGCGTTTCGCGGGCCTGCGCGACCCGGCCTCGCGCTTCTCACGCGCGGCCTGGCGTGTCCGGGCGGCGCCTTCCGGGTCGAGCACGTCCTGCACGTTCGTGATGCCGTCCTGACCGATGACGAAACGCAGGAACGGCTTGCGTGCCACGATTTCGCGGACCGCGAGCCCGCTTTCCGCGGGGTCGAACGCGAGGCCGCGGACATCGAGCGCACCCAGGCGCAGGAAATCCTCGCCCTGGGCGCGGTCGAGCGTATGCAGGTCGCGGATGGTTGCGTCGCCGTCGTAGCGCAGGCCCCGCGCGCCCTCGTAGCGCAGCCGGCCCTGCGTCGACAGGACCGCGCTTCGGAAAACGAGGGCACGGCCGCGCTCGATGTAGGTGCCGAGCGGCGTGAGATCGAGCGCCTCGATCCCGACCTCGAGTTTGGCGGTGACTGGCGCCAGCGTCGTGCGACCCTTCGCGGTCAGGGTGCCGCCCGCCGCCGATTCGATGCGGCCATCGACCTCCAGGGGTGCGGTGAGCGGCCAGGCGAGGTGGCGCACCGTGAATGCCGGCACCCGCAGATCGAAGGGCACGGGCTCGGCCTCACGCCGGTCTTCGACGTGCGCTCGCAGCGCCTCCACGCGCAGTTCGGGAACCTGCAGCACCCAGCCGGGATCTCCGGCCGCGCCGGGCTGCGCGCTGCCGGGGTCGTCCGCCTTAAGCGTCGCGCCGGCCGTCGAGGGTGTGTCCGCAGGCGGGACTTCCCCGACGGTTGTGGATGGTGGGTGCGCCGCCGGCTGGATGCCCGGCAGCACGAGTCCTTCGCGCCCGAACCACAGCGGCGTGTCCGCCTCGCGCAGCACGATGCGCGCGGCGGCCGCCTGCCGCTGCGCGACGTCGAGCGTGCCGCCCTCGAGCTCGACGGTGCCGAGATGCCACGTCGTGGTCTGTCCGCGGCCCGCAAGGCGCAGGTCCGTGACGCCGACGCGGCCGTCCTTGACGGCGAGCCTGAACGGCTGGCCCTCGAGCGCGAAGTTGTAGCGCAGGCTGATGTCGATGCGCCCTGCCGTCATCGTGAGCGGCAGCGCCTCACCGAGCAGGTCCGAAACCGTCGTGGCGGGCAGCCCGCTGAGGCTCAGCGTGCCGTTCGATGCGAGCGGTGAGGTTTCGAGGGAACCCCGCCAGTCGATGCGACCCGCCCGGTCGGAGCCGGCGGCCAGATGAAAGCGATCGCCGGCCGCGAAAGTCGAGAAGTCCCGCAGCTGGAACTCCAGCGGCACCAGCGCCACTTCGAAGGGTTCCGGGCGACGTTCATCGCGGACGTCGATGCGCCCGCGCGCTACCGAGAAGTCCAGGACGGCGAGTCGCGGCGGTGGTTCGTCGGTCTCCCGGGGCTCCGGCTTCGGCGCCAGCGCGCGCAGGTTCAGCGAGCCGTCGCCGCGCTGGACTGCGCGCACGTAGGGCGCTTCGAGCCGGACGGCCGCGAACACCAGTGCGCGCCGCCACAGCGAGGCGGCCTCGAGATCGGCGTAGGCGCGTTCCAGTCCGAGCATGCGCCCGCCGTCGCGGTCCGGAATCTCCAGCCCGCGGATCTCGGCAGTCAACTGGAAGGGATTCACGTGGATCGAGGCGACCGCACAGTGGCGCTGCCACTCGACCTGGCAATGTTCGATGAGCATCTGGCGCGCGATGCGCGGTGCGACCAGGAAGCCCAGCACGGCATAGAGGGCCACGAGCGCCGCGATCACCGTACCCGCCACCACCAGCGTTCGCTGCCGCATGCGCCGCGCTCCTGCCGCCCTGCAGCATGATCCCCGGAACACGATGGTGGCCGCAACCCGGCCAGTCGGATCCGGCCGCGCCCGGCGGCTGAGGCCGGGTCCGGAACCGGCGAACATCGCCGGCAAACGGTGCCGCGGCGGTTGCCCCGCGTCGAGCCGCGCCCCATGATCACCGCGTGGGCGATGACAGGCAGGACAGCATGGGGGGCGTCGGTGCCGTGAGCGCATACATCAGTACTTTTCAGGACCTCGACGCCTCGAGCCTGGCGCTCGCGGGGGGCAAGGCGGCCAATCTCGGCGAGCTCACACGCGCGGGTTTCCCGGTGCCGCAGGGCTTCTGCATCAACACGGCCGCGTACCGGCAGGTGATGGCCGAGAACGCGCTCGACGCCGCCATCGCCCGGACACTGGAGGGGCTCGACTACGACGACGTGCCCGAGATCGAGCGCCGCGCGGCTGCGATCCGCGAGCGCTTCGTGTCGGCGCGACTGCCGTCCGGTGTCGAGAGCGCGATCCGCGACGCCTACACCGGACTGCAATCGCGGCTCGGCGAGGCGCTGTTCGTGTCCGTGCGTTCCTCGGCCACGGCCGAAGACCTGCCGGGCATGTCCTTCGCGGGCCAGCAGGACACCTATCTCGACATCCGCGGCATCGACGCGGTGCTCGCGCACGTCAGGCGCTGCTGGGCCTCGCTGTGGAACGCGCGCGCCATTGCCTATCGTCACCGGCAGGGCTTCCGGCACGAGGACGTGCAGCTCGCCGTGGTGATCCAGGAGATGTTCCCGTCCGAGGTGGCGGGTGTCATGTTCACGGCGAACCCGGTCACGTCGAACCCGACCGAGATCTTCCTGAACACGAGCTGGGGACTCGGCGAGGCGATCGTGTCCGGGCACGTCAACCCGGACCGCTACATCGTCGACAAGGGCACGCTCGCCATCAAGGACCGCGAGCTCAACGAGAAGCTGCACATGACCGTGCGCAGCGAGGACGGGCACGGCACGCGTCAGGCCGATGTCCCCGAAGCGCTGCGCACCCGCGCCACGCTGACCGATGAGCAGCTCCGGGAGCTGGCCGCGATCGGAGTGCGCATCGAGCAGCACTACGGCTATCCGCAGGACATCGAGTGGGGATTCGCGCAGGGGCGCTTCGCGATCCTGCAGAGCCGCGAAGTCACCGCCGCCGACCTCGATTTCGCCGAGGGCCTCGAGGCCTGGCAGACGCCGAAGGCGCTCGCCGGGCTCACCGATGAGCGCTGGGTCTGGTCACGCTCCTTCTCCGACGAATTCCAGACGGGACCGTCGAGTCCCTTCATGTACACGGGCGCGCAGCCGCACCGCATCCGCACACGCCTGCTCGCGCTGCAGTACATGGGCGTCGAGGAATTCGCGGGCTACCGGCTCGAGGAATTCTGGGACATCCCGTACTTCCGCTGGTATGGCTCGCGCGCCTACTACAACACGTACTTCGAGAAGGAATGGATCCGGCGCTTCATCCCGCCGTTCGCGCGCGACGCGACCTGCCTCATTCCGTTCCCGGAGGAGGAACGCGAAGCCATCCGCAACATGCCGTTCAACTGGTTCGAGTGGATCGCGCAGCTCGTCCGGCTGGAATTCAGGCATCCCGAACGGTCGCTGCTCGGCAGCACGCACCATCTGTACGAGCACTTCGAGGAGGACATCCGCAAGGGCAACGAAGTCTGGGCGAACTTCGACATGGAGAAGGCGACGGTCAAGGAGATCATTGCGGCCGCGACGCGCTCGGGCGAGATCCTGCGCGCGGGCGACCACGTGGTGCTGCTCGAGGCCAATGTGGCGATGCCCTTCAACCATTACCTCTACTGGCTGCCGCACGGTCTGCAGAAGCTCTGTGCGCTGTGGTGCGACGATCACGACGCATCGATCTTCGCGACGCTGACCTCGGGGCTGCACACGCGATTCAGCGACCAGAACTCGGCGATCTGGCGGCTGTCACGGATCGCGAGGGCGTCGGCGCTGCTCACGAAGATCGTGCTGGAGGGCGACGCCGCCGCGGTGTTCGCCTCGCTCGATCAGTCCGAGGAAGGCCGCCGGTTCCGCGCCGAGATCGACGCGTTCCTCGCGGAATTCGGCCAGGGCGGGTCCGAGGAGCGTGATCCGATCTACCTGCGCTGGGCGCAGCAGCCCGAGAAGCTGCTGCCGTCGATCAGGACGCTGGGCGCGATGGGCGAGGAGGGCAATCCGGAGGCGCTCGAGATGCGCCTGCGCGAGCGCATGCTGACAACGAAGGAGGAATGCCTGCGCAGGATCCGCCGCCAGAAGGCGGGTGCACTGAAGGCCGCCTTCTTCAAGTGGTATGTCGAGCTCGTGCAGGACTACTTCTACTACCGCGACTGGGAGCGCTTCAACAACAACCGCAACCTCATGCACCACCGCCCGATGCTGCTCGCGATCGGCCGCAAGTTCGTCGCGCGCGGCCTGATGCAGGACCCCGAGGACATGTTCTTCAGCGGCAAGCAGGAGCTGCACTCCATCGACGAGGGGCGCCTGGGCGCGCGCGACGTCGCGCTCCGGGTCCGCGCACGGCGCAAGCTGTACGACAAGTACCGGCATCGTGCACCGCCGAAGTACGTGCGCGGCTGGCACGCCTTCGACGATGTGCAGCTCAAGGACGAGGAGGGTGGCCTGCGCGGCGTGGCGGCCAGCAACGGCCTGGTCACGGGCCGCGCACGCGTCTGCCGCGAGCTCAGCGAGATCACCAGGATCGCGAAGGGCGACATCCTGGTCACGCACGCGACCGATCCCGCCTGGACCGCGGTCTATTCGATCGTGGGCGGCGTGGTCGTCGAAACGGGCGGCGTGATCTCGCACGCGGTCATGATCTCGCGCGAGTACGGCATTCCCTGCGTCGCGAATCTCGCGCGCGCCTGCGACCTGATCCCCGACGGCGCCATGATCACCGTCGACGGCAGCGGCGGGCGCGTCGTGATCCACGAATAGGGGGCGTCCGCCGCGGCGCCGGGACCCCGGCGCCGCGGCGGGCCGTGACTCCGTCAAGCGTTATGTAGTAGCCTATATGACGACGCGCGGATCGATGTTGTCCACGCGTCGCGGTCCTGCTGCTTGGGGGGCGCCACATACGGTCTCGTCGCGGCGCGCGGGTCGATCATCCGGAGGCGGTCGTGGTTTCAGAAGTCAATGGTGCTGGCGGGAACGGCGCATGCCATGCGTCGTATACACGAATATATGACGCAGCCGGCGGCACGCCGCCGCGCGGCGTCCGGGTGTCCGCGCGGGGCGGCGCGGCCGTGGCGATGGCGGTCGTGCTGACGGCGGTCGCTGCGGCTGCCGACGCGCAGGACAACGCTCCTGGCGCAGTGCCGTTCACGCTGGG
>CAYWMY010000049.1:5344-12405 GCA_964459405.1 uncultured Steroidobacteraceae bacterium
CTGCGGCTGCCGACGCGCAGGACAACGCTCCTGGCGCAGTGCCGTTCACGCTGGGCACCGTGCAGGTCGCCGGGCAGCGCATCGAGCTGGAGGGCGTCGGGGACGACATGGTCGCGACCGTCGTCACCGCCGGCGAGATGCGGCGTTTCGCTCGCCATGACGTAGCCGATGCCGTGAACCTGCTGTCCGGCGTCACGATCTCGACGAACTCGCGCAACGAGAAGACGATCGCGGTACGCGGCTTCGACTCGCGACAGGTACCGTTGTTCATCGACGGTGTGCCGGTCTACGTCCCCTACGACGGCTACGTGGACTTCAATCGCTTCACGACAGCGGACCTGGCCGTGATCCAGGTCGCCAAGGGCTTCAGCTCCGTGGCCTACGGTCCCAATACGCTGGGCGGGGCAATCAACCTTGTCACCCGCAAGCCCAAGGAACGCTTCGAGAGTGACGTCTCGGCCGGCTATGGCACGGGGGACGACCGCCGGGCGTCGATCAACCTGGGGACGAATCAGGGGCTCTGGTACGCGCAGGCGGGTGCGTCGTTCCGCCAGAGCGACAGCTTCCGTCTGTCGTCGGACTTCGAACCGACGGTCACGGAGGACGGCGGGCGGCGCAACAATGCCAGCCGGCGGGACCGCAAGCTGTCGCTGAAGATCGGCCTCACGCCGCGCAACGGCGACGAATACGCGATCGCCTATCAGCGGCAGGATGGCGAGAAGGGGCAGCCGCCCTCCACGGTTCCGGCGGACGCGCGCTACTGGAAGTGGCCGTACTGGGACAAGTCGAGCCTGTACTTCCTGTCGAGCACGGCGCTCGGCGATCGCGAACGACTGCAGGTCCGCCTGTATCACGACACCTACGACAACGAAGTCAACTCGTACACGGATGCGACCTATACGACGCTCAAGACCAGCGGGCGTGGCAGCGTCGGCACGGGACGCAGCATCTACGACGACGAGACCCATGGCGGTTCCATCCAGCTCGAGTCCACGCGCCTGCCGGCCCAGACCATCCGCCTGGTCACGCAGTACAAGCGGGACGATCACGAGGAAACCGACGCGAACGATACCGTGAACTCCACCTACAAGGACGCGTTCCTGTCCTTCGGCGCGGAGAACAGCATCCGCATGGGCGACCGGCTGACCCTGTCGCTCGGCGTGTCACGGCACCAGCTGCGCCCGCGGACCGTGTTCAGCCGCGGCAACCCCTACTCCCTGCCCAGCCGGAAATCCGCGACCGACGCGCAGGCCGGCTTGTTCTTCGACTGGTCCGAGGCCGCGCGCCTGTACGCGACCGTCGCCCGCAAGACGCGGCTGCCGACGCTGAAGGATCGGCACTCGCAGCGCCTCGGCACTTTCATCGAAAACCCGGACCTGCGACCTGAGGAGTCCGTCAACTACGAGCTCGGTTATCAGGGAGATGTCGGTGGGGATTTCCGTGCGGAAGCCGCTGTCTTCTACAGCGACATCCAGGACAAGATCCAGACGGTGGCCAATGTCTCCGGGCTGCTCTCGCAGATGCAGAACGTCGGCAAGGTGCGCGCCGCGGGAGTCGAGCTCGGTCTGCGCGGCCGGCTCGCGTCGTGGGTGGAAGTCGGCGGCAACTTCACCATCACGGACCTGAAGAACAAGAGCGATCCGGCGACCCGCCTGACGGACGTTCCGCGTGAGAAGGTCACGGCATTCGTGCAGTTGCAGCCCATCGAGCGCGTTCAGCTGCTGGCGTTCGCCGAGCACAACAGCGGCCGCTGGGTGTCGAACACCATCCGGCTCGGCGGGTTCACGACGCTCAATCTGAGCGCCTCCTTCAGTCCCCTCGCCGGGGCCGAGTTCGAGACGGGAGTTACCAACGTGACCGATCGCAATTACTCGCTGGCCCATGGGTTCCCGAACCCCGGCCGCATGTGGTTCCTCAACGCCAGCTATCACTACTGAACAGGAGTCTCCCGATGACGATGACGATGACGTTGAAGATGCTGCGTGCCCTGTTCGTGGTCGGTGTGCTGGTCGGCGCCGGCCAGAGCCGCGCGGCCGCACCGGTCGCCGATCCGGCGCAGTTCGTCACCACGAGCTTTGCCGTCGCGGGTGCCGTCGAACACAAGCTGACCCTCGGGGTCGAGGAGCTGCGCGCGTTCCCGCCACAGCAGGTGGGTGAAGTACCCATGGTCTGCCAGTCGGGTGCGAACCTCGGCAAGATCGAGAACCTGAAGGGCGTGCTGCTGCGCGACGTCCTCGAGAAGGCCGTCGTCGTGGCGCCCGCGCACAACGACGTCAAGAAGATGGTCGTGATCGCGAGCGCGACCGACGGCTACAAGGTCGTGTTCTCCTGGAGCGAGATCTTCAACTCGCCGGTGGGTGAGGGCGTCATCGTCTTCTTCGAGAAAGACGGCAAGCCGCTCGCGGACGACGAGGGACGCATCGCGTTGATCTCGAGTCGCGATCTTCGAACCGGGCCCCGCCACGTCAAGTGGCTCTCGGGGATCGAGGTGCGCAAGATCGTCGACTGATCGTCGACGGAGCACCGGCGGCGGCGGTCGGGCTTCCAGCCTATCTTCCGTTCGCCGGTGCGCGCAGCACCTTGCCGGGATTCATGATGCCGGCAGGATCGAGCAGGCGCTTGATGCCGCGCATGAGATCGAGCGCGACGGGATCCTCGTAACGCTCGAGTTCGGCGACCTTCAGGCGGCCGATACCGTGCTCGGCGCTGAAGCTGCCCCGGTGCCGCGCGACGAGGTCGTGGATCGCGCGCTGCACGTCGGCACCCCGCGCCAGAAACCCGTTCGGGTCCGCGCCGGCGGGCGGACTCAGGTTGAAATGCAGATTGCCGTCGCCCAGGTGTCCGTAGGAGACCAGACGCGCGCCCGGAACCAGGGCCTCGACGATCGCCGCCCCTTCGCGCACGAAGGCGGGCACGCGCTGCGTCTCGACCGAGATGTCGTGCTTGAGGCTCGGACCCTCACGGGTCTGTGCCTCGGGGATACGCTCGCGCAGGCGCCACATGGCCTCGCGCTGCGCGCCGGACTGCGCCATCACGGCGTCCAGCGCGAGCCCGGCCTCGATCGCGGCGGCGAGCGCGTCCTGCAGCTGCGGGCCCAGCGCGGAGTCGGGCTGCGGCAGCGACACCTCGATGAGCAGGTACCACGGGTGCGCGTCGCGGAACGGGTCCTGGACTCCGGCGATGTGTCGCACGGCGAGTTCGACGGCGATGCGTGGCATCAGCTCGTAGGTGCTGATGGCGCCGCCGAGTGCGCCGCGCAGCGTGCCGAGCAGTTCCACCGCCGCATCGACCGAGGCCACCGCGACGATCGTGGTCGCGTGCGCCTGCGGCAGCGGAAACAGCTTCAGGCATGCGGCCGTGATGATGCCGAGCGTACCCTCGGCGCCGATGAACAGGTTCTTGAGATCGTAGCCCGTGTTGTCCTTGCGCAGGCCGCGCAGCTGGTCGAGCACGCGGCCGTCGGGCAGCACGACTTCGAGGCCGAGCACGAGGTCGCGCATCATGCCGTAGCGCAGGACGGCTGTGCCGCCCGCGTTGGTCGAGAGATTGCCACCGATCTGGCAGGAGCCCTCGGAGCCCAGCGACAGCGGGAACAGGCGGTCGGCATCTTCCGCCGCGCGCTGCACCTCGGCGAGCACGCAGCCGGCCTCGACGGTCATGGAGTCATTCAGCGGATCGACGCTGCGGATGCGCCGCAGGCGCTTGAGCGACAGCACGATCTCCCGGCCCGCCTCACGCGGTGTGGCCGCGCCACAGTAGGAGGTGTTGCCGGCATGCGGCACGATACCGATGCCATGGCGCGCGCAGACGCCGACGACCGCGGCGACCTGCACCGTGGAATCCGGCAGGGCCACGAGCGCCGTGGCGCCCCGATACAGCCGGCGATGATCGACGAGGAAGGGCTCGACATCGGCGGGCGCGTCGAGGAACCCTCCGGGGTCGAGCAGGGCGCGCAGTTCATCGAGGGCCGCGGTGGGGATCGGCGTCGGCATGTGGCCCGGAATCATAGCGCTTCCCGTTGCAGCCTCCATCCCGCCGCGCCATCGACCCGGAACCACGATGACGCCACGGCATCGCCGCGCATCCGTGCGACCGGCACGCACTCAGAACGCGTAACTCCAGCTCAGCATCGCGCCCTGGCCTCGTACCGGCACCACTGACAGGCCGAGGCGCTCATCGAGGCGCGGCGCGACGAAGGCGTCATTCACCGTCATGCCGATGAAATGCGCGATCGCCACGCTGAGCAGCGTATCGGACGGGTAGTGTGCGCCGGCCTCCACGCGCGACCACGCGGTCGCCAGCGTCAGACCGTCGAGCCCGAGACCCAGCGCGCGCCGTGCGCCGCCGGAGACGTCCACCGAGCGCAGGTTGCGCGCCGCGAGCTGGTTCAGCACGGCCGTGGTCGCCGTGTGGCCCGAAGGCAGGCTCTCGTCATCGGCGCCGTTCGGTCGCTCGCGACCGGTGGTGTTCTTGAGCGCCAGCACCGTGCCCGAGGTCAGTGCGACGGCACCGATGCCGCCCAGCACACCGCGACTCTTGTCGGCGAACCACTCCCCGGTGTCGTCGCTGCCGGGCGTGGCCAGCACCGTGCCGGCGTAGGCGGCCGCCGAGGCGATCCGCAGGCGGTCGCTCCAGTCCGAGGCGCTTTTCGCCGAGCCGAAGATCGGGTGGTGGTCGCGGGCCCAGTCGGAGATCTCGCGGTCGGCATGGCCGATCTGCAGTGCTGCGGCGCCCGCGAGCGGTACCCACACGCGCGGATTCGTCGCCGCGTCCACGACCGCCTCGCGCAGCCGGCTCCAGCCGGGACTCAGCGTGGTGTCGGCGCCCCAGTGCGTGCCACCCGCGAGAGTGCCGCAGCCCGCGAGGCCGAGTGCGCCGAGAGCCACCGCCGCGGCACGTGCCGTTCGGTGGAGGGCCGTGGTCAGGATCGCGGGACGTGGTGGCATGAGGGGCCTCGGTGAAGTGTGGAGGTGCGTCGATCGCGGATCGTGCGCGTCCTGCGTTGGACGTCACGGGTGCAGCATTCAATCTCGTCGCGGCATGGCGGCTTTCGCTTCGCCCGGATGTGGCATCGTGTGTGCGGCCGACCCGCTGCACGACCGGGCATCGGCGTGGTGCCCACTCAGGACTCGAGGACCACGACCGGCGCGAAGCCGCCGCCCGGCGTGCGCAGGTTCGTCGTCTGGCCGCTGTAGAGGCGTGCGGCGAGCAGCTGGGTCCGGCCTTCATAGGTATAGGCCCGCAGGTCGAACTTGAGATGCGCCGCCGCGCCATCGACGTGGATGAGTCGTTCGGTCGGCGGCACCAGTGCCTGCGCGACGTAGCCGCCAGCCGTGATTTCGTTCCAGACTCGCCGCGTCAGCTTGTCGCCGCGGTACGCGGCCCTTGCCGCATATCCGGCGAACGGCTTGAAAAACAGCGTCCGGCGCGCGGCCCACAGTGCCCCGGCGTTCTCGGCCGTTACGAGGCGTGTGTGCGGCACGGTCGCGGCGAGCAGTGCGCGATCCGCAGCCGCGACGCGCCAGCTTTCGAGCAGCGCGCCGTCGGACAGCGCCACGAGATTGCGCTTGTCGGCATACAGCGCGTGCGCGCGCGGGTGCGGCGTCAGCACGACACCGCCCGCCTCATAGACTCGGCGCAGTGCGGCGTGGCGCGGCTCGTCGAGATGGAAGTCCGTCAGGCGGCTGTAAACGAGGTCAGTGGCCACGCCGTCGAACACCAGCCGCCCGCCCGCGTCCTCGAGCCGGGCCGCATCCGCGATGGCCGCGTCGATGCCGTGCGCCCGGAACATCCGGCGGAACAGCTCGAACTCCGCTGCCAGATGCTGCGTGGCGGGCTCGTCGTCGACGATCAGCAGGCGCCGGAGCGGTGCACCACCGCGCTGCCGGCGCCATTCGGCCCGGAACATGGCGATGAACGCCTCCTCGGGTGGCGGCTGGCCGGGACCGATGCCACCGGCCGCGGCCATCCCCGCGCAGCAGGCCCGCTGGGCGCGCGCCAGCACGGCGTTCAGCAGCGCGCCGCCGGCATTGGTGTTGATCTCGATCAGCCGCGGACCGTCGTCGGTGAGGTGAAAGTCGTACGAGGTGAAGACACCCAGCGGGCCGAAGTCGCGGGCCGCGATGGCCGGCGCCCGTGCCAGTGCCCGGGTACGATAACCGGGCCGCGCGATGACCCGTTCCAGGGTCGTGACGACCGTCTGCAGGGCATCGGCCACGGCGCGCGAGATGAACACGGCGGTCGCGGCGAACAGGTGCGGGTGCGTACGGCGCAGCGTCGCAGCGAGCCCGGCCAGTGCGTCGTCGCGGTCGATCTCGAACTGCAGCCGCCGGGCATCGAGCGTGCGGCAGGCGCAGCCCCGGTTCCAGGCCGCCGCTGTCTGCGGGCCCATCGCGGGAACGCCTTCGAGCCGGTGCCGGGCCTGGTCGATTCGGACGCTCATTGCGATATCCTGCCACGTCCCCCGGACGGCTCTCGATGCCCCTGCGGCGCGCCGCGCAGCGAGGCGAACCGCTGCAGCGCGAGTGTGCGTCCCGCGCGCGGGTCCACGACGGGCTGCGGGTAGTCCTGTCCCAGGCGCACGCCCGCGGCCGCGAGCACGTCGGGCGGTGCGGCCCAGGGCTGGTGGATCCAGCGATCCGGCAGACGCGCGAGCTCAGGCAGCCAGCGGCGCAGGTATGCCCGCCCGGGATCGAAGCGCTCGGCCTGCAGCACCGGGCTGAAGATGCGGAAGTACGGTGCGGCGTCAGCGCCGCCGCCGGCGGTGCACTGCCAGCCGAGCGTGTTGCTGCCGAGGTCCGCGTCGACCAGTGTGTCCCAGAACCAGCGCGCGCCTTCGAGCCAGTTCACGAACAGGTTCTTGGTGAGCAGCGAGGCCGCGATCATGCGTACGCGGTTGTGCATGAAGCCCGTGTGCCACAGTTCGCGCATGCCGGCGTCCACGATCGGATAACCCGTGCGTCCGCGCTGCCAGGCCTCGACGGCCGCGGCCTCGCGCTGCCAGGGCAGCGTCGCGAAGCGCGCATCGAGCGGTTCGGTCGTCGTGCGCGGAAAGTGATGCA
>CAYWMY010000050.1:0-12213 GCA_964459405.1 uncultured Steroidobacteraceae bacterium
GAGGCCCGGGAACGCGCGGCCGTCGAGGCCCGCCGGAGTGCGGAAGCCGCGACGGCGGCAGCCGAGGCCGCTGCGAATGCGGAGGCGCGGGCCCGCGTGGAGGCCGAGGCCCGGGAGCGGGCGGCGGTGGAGGCACAGCGCGAAGCCGAAGCAGCGGCTTTCGCAGCCGAAGCCACGGCAAGTGCCGAGGCGAGGGCGCGCATGGAAGCGGAGGCCCGCGAGCGTGCCGCCATCGATGCGCGACACAGTGCGGAGACCGCGGCCAGCGTCCCCGGAAGCCGCTACCTGACGCGCATCGATGATGAGTCCGGTGTTGTTCACATCCTGTCCGCGCCCCGTGTCGTCGTCGGGCGCGCCCGACAGTCCGACCTGCTGATCGCCGAGTCTTACGTCAGCGGCACCCACGCGGTGCTGCGGCTGGGTCCCGACATGACGGTGGTCGAGGACAGCGGCAGCACCAATGGCGTGTTCGTGAACGGCCGGCGGGTGCAGCGCGAAGTGCTGCACGACGGAGACATCGTGGCCTTCGGCCGGGCGCGCTTCCGTTTTCACACGCGAAATCCGGGTCCACAGGGTGGCTGACCGCGCGCCGGCGGACGCGGCGCATGGCTGCGAGCCTCGCGTTCCTCGGCCGGCCGCGCCGGGCGCCGCCGCAGGACTGCGCGACTCCTGATAATGTACGCGCCTCTCCGGGACGGACGGGTGATGGAACAGGCGTACCTGCAGCGGGTGCTGCGTGCATGTGTCTACGATGTCGCGATCGAGTCGCCGCTCGAGGCGGCGCCGCGGCTGTCCCGCCGCATCGGCAACAACGTGTTCTTCAAGCGCGAAGACCTGCAGCCGGTGTTCTCGTTCAAGCTGCGCGGTGCCAACAACCGGATCGCCCATCTCTCCGCCGATCAGGCGGCGCGCGGCGTGATCTGCGCCTCGGCCGGCAATCACGCGCAGGGCGTCGCGCTGTCCGCCAGGCGACGCGGCATCCGCGCCGTCATCGTGATGCCGCAGACGACGCCCTCCATCAAGGTCGAGGCGGTGCGGGCGCTCGGCGGCGAGGCGGTGCTGCACGGAGACGACTACGATGCCGCGTACGAACACGCGCTGGAGCTGACGCGCGTCGAGGGGCTGACCTTCGTGCACCCCTTCGATGATCCGGACGTCATCGCCGGCCAGGGCACGATCGGCATGGAGATTCTCAAGCAGCGTCCCGACGGAGTCGACGCCATCTTCGTGCCGGTCGGCGGCGGCGGCCTGATCGCCGGCATCGCGGCCTACGTGAAGGCCCTGAATCCCGCGATCCGCATCATCGGCGTCGAGCCCGAGGACGCGGCCAGCATGTCCGCGGCGCTCGACCGCGGCGAACTCGTGACGCTGGACCGCGTGGGCATCTTCCACGACGGTGTCGCCGTGCGGCGCGTCGGCACCGAGACCTTCCGGCTCGCACGGCTCCACGTCGATGAGATGGTGCTCGCAACCACCGACGAGACCTGCGCCGCGATCCAGGCGATCTTCGAGGATACGCGCAGCATCGCCGAACCCGCGGGCGCGATCGCGGTGGCCGGCATGCGCAAGTGGGTGGAGCGCAATGGTGCCCGCGGCCTCAATCTGGTCACGATCAATTCCGGCGCCAACATGAACTTCGACCGCCTGCGGCACGTGGCCGAGCGAGCCGACCTCGGCGCCGCACGCGAGGCGCTGTTCGCCGTGGAGATTCCCGAACGGCCCGGCAGTTTCCTGCGCTTCTGCGCCAGGCTCGGCCGGCGCAGCGTGACCGAGTTCAACTATCGTTACCAGGACGCGGTGCGCGCACAGATCTTCGTCGGCGTCGCGCTCGGCGGCGGTCGCGAGGAGCGCGAGTCGCTGGCGGCGGAGATCCGTGCGGCGGGATTCGCCGTCGTCGACATGAGCGACGACGAGATGGCCAAGCTGCACGTGCGCTACATGGTCGGCGGTCGTGCCGCGGGCCTGGCCGACGAACTGCTGTTCCGCTTCGAGTTCCCGGAGCGGCCCGGTGCGCTGCTGCGTTTCCTGCAGGCCGTCGGCACGCGCTGGAACATCAGCCTGTTTCACTACCGTAATCACGGCTCCGATTACGGCCGCGTGCTGGCCGGCATCCAGGTCCCGCCACCCGAACGCGGCGAGTTCATGGCGCACCTCGACGAACTGGGCTTCGATTTCCACGAGGAGACGGACAACCCGGCGTACCGGATGTTTCTGGCGTCCTGACCGCGCAATGACGGCCGGCCGCCGGCGCAGGCATCGCCGTGGCGCGCATCTGCGACGCGCGCCGATGTGCAATACTCCCCGTGCGGCCGGTGCAAGGAATCCATGCCCATCGCATGTTCGGCGACATCGTCATTCTGATCCTGCTGCTGCTCGTCAACGGTTTCTTCGCGATGGCCGAAATGGCGGTCGTCTCGGCGCGCCGCGTCACGCTCCAGCAGGCCGCGGCCGCCGGCGGCAACGGCGCGCGCGCGGCGCTGCGCCTGGTCGATGATCCGACGCGGTTCCTGTCGACGGTCCAGATCGGCATCACGCTGGTCGGCGTGCTGGCCGGCGTGTACAGCGGCGCCAAGTTCGCCGAGCCACTGGAGCGGCAGCTGCAGTCCTGGCCGCTGCTCGCGCAACACGCCGAGGTGGTGGCCTTCGGCGTGGTCGTGCTGATCGTGACCTATCTCTCGCTGGTGGTGGGCGAACTGGTGCCGAAGCGCTGGGCACTGGCGCATCCGGAACGGATCGCCTCCGCCGTGGCGCTGCCCATGGAGTGGATCGCCCGCGCGAGCGCGCCGCTGGTCTGGCTGCTGCAGCGGTCCACGGATGCGCTGCTTCGGCTGCTCGGCATGAAATCCGTGCCGCGCGGCGTGATGACCGAGGAGGAGATCCGTGCGCTGATCGCGGAGGGTGCTCGCGAGGGCGTGTTCCTGCACGCGGAGCAGCGCATGATCGAGGGCGTGCTGAAGCTCGCGGACCGTACCGTGCGCAGCATCATGGTGCCGCGTGGCGACATCGTCTGGCTCGACTGCGACGACGATGCCGCGACGGTCGCGGCCGCCATGCGTGCGAGCGGCCATTCGCGCTACCTCGTCTGCCGCGGCAACCTCGAGGAACTGGTCGGGGTGATCCAGACCGCCGAGCTGCTCGCATGGCTGCAGGGCGAGGGCGAGCGCGATCTCGCGCGGCGTGCGCGGCCACCCCTGGTGGTGCAGGAATCCACCTCCATCCTGCGCATGCTGGACCTGTTCCGTGCTTCGGCGCTGCATCTGGCGGTGGTCGTGGACGAACACGGCTCGGTGGAGGGCATCGCAACGCCGACGGACATCCTTGGCGCGATCGCTGGGGAACTGCCGGACGCCGGCAGCCTCGATGCGCCGAGCGCGGTGCGGCGCGAGGACGAATCCTGGCTCATCGACGGACGCATGGCGATCGACGAGGTCGAGCGGCTGCTCGGCTGCGAGGGCATGGCGCGCGGCGACGACTATTCGACGCTGGCCGGGTTCGTGCTCGCGGAGCTGGGGCATCTGCCCGCGATCAGCGAGCGCATCAGCTGGCGCGATCTGGAGTTCGAGGTGGTGGACATGGACGGCAGGCGCATCGACCAGCTGCTGGTGCGGCGACACGGCCGGGGCACGATGGAGGCGGGTGATGGCGCGTCGTGAGGTCGCGCTGCCGACCGCCTGCTACGTGCCGCAGCGCGTACCCGAGCATCACAGCGTCGAGATCCGCGGCCTCGAGCACCACGTGCTGTGGTGGGGGCCGCCGTCGAGCAATCCGGTGGTGCTGCTGCACGGCTTCCTCGACGTGGGCGAGACCTGGCAGTTCGTCGTGGATCACCTGCCGGCGGACTGGTCGTTGCTGGCGTTCGACTGGCGCGGCTTCGGTCGCACCGGCTGGGCACCCGCCGGCTACTGGTTCCCCGATTACTACGCCGACCTCGAGGCCATGCTCGGCCGGTTCTGCGCGCACTCGCGGGCGCGTCTCGTGGGCCACAGCATGGGCGGCAACATCGCGCTCGCCTACGCCGGCATCCGGCCCGAGCGTGTCGGCAGGGTCGTGAATCTCGAGGGCTTCGGGCTCGCGCGCAGCGATCCACGTCAGTCGCCGTCGCGCCTCGCGCGCTGGCTGGATGAAGCGCAGGATCATCACGAGTTCAACACCTATGCCGGCTTCGGGGAGTTCGCGCGGCTGCTTCTGCGGCGCAATCCCCGTCTCACGCCGGAGCGCGCGCTGTTCATCGCGCGAGCCTGGGCGCTCGAGCAGCCGGGCGGTCGTGTACGCATCTCGGCCGATCCGGCCCACAAGCGACTGAACCCTTACATCTACCGGCGCGACGAGCTGGAGGCCTGCTGGCGCGAGATCCGCGTGCCGGTCCTCATGCTGGGCGGCCAGCTGTCCGAGTACCGCATGCGGCTCGGCCCCGACGGCGATTACGGTCGCTTCAGCGAGCTCGTCGCCGGTGTTGCTATCGCTGAGATTCCCGGCGCCAGCCACATGCTCCATCACGAGCAGCCGGAAGCGGTCGCGACCGTCATCGCGTCCTTCCTGCGCGAGCGTGACTGACCCCGCACCGCGCCCTCAAGATTCCAGCCCGCATGCCGCCAACCCGACATGACTGAAATACCCGGAGCCGCCCGCTCGCACCGCGCGCTGACAGTGATGGTGGCAGCCGTGGCCATCGTGCTGACCTGGTCCGGAATCGGGCCCTACGAACGCGTGGTCTGGTGGCTCGAGGTCGCACCGGTGCTGGTCGTCGTGCCACTGTTGATTGCGACCGCCTCGCGGTTCCCGCTGACGCCGCTGCTTTACGCGCTGATCGGCGTGCATGCGACGATCCTGATGCTGGGCGGCCACTACACCTACGCGCGGGTGCCGCTTGGCTTCTGGGCGCAGGATCTGTTCGATCTGTCGCGCAATCACTACGACCGCCTCGGCCATTTCGCACAGGGTTTCGTACCGGCGATCGCCGCGCGCGAGCTGCTGTTGCGGACCTCGCCGCTCGCGGGCAGCCGCTGGCTGCCGGTGCTGGTCGTGGCGACGTGCCTTGCGATCAGTGCCTGTTACGAATTCCTCGAGTGGTGGATCGCGCTCATCGCGGGCGTCGCGGCGGAGGATTTCCTCGCGACGCAGGGCGACGTCTGGGACACGCTGTGGGACATGTTCCTGGCGCCGACCGGCGCCCTGGTCGCGCTGCTCACGCTGTCCGGGGCGCATGATCGTGCGCTGGCGCGGCTGCTGCGGACATGAGCCTCGAGCGCATTCGTGGCCTGGAGCTTGGCGCGACCACAGCCACGCGGCCGGCGACGCTCTCGGGCACCGGCCCACGGCCGCTGGTCTCCGGACTCGAACTCAGACCACTCGACACCGCGGCCGTGCTGCGCGTGCTGATCGAGGAAGTCCGCTCGGCCGCCGTCGATCGCCTGGGCTTCGTGCCGGCCGCGGATCGCGAACCCTTTCCGGTGGCTGATCGCGAGCGTGCGGTGGCCGTGCTGCTCAAGATCATGACCGCGATTGCCGGTGATCCGCGATTCCAGCCCGCTGCCGACCAGGATCCGGCGCGGCTGCTGCAGGACGTGCTGCGCCGCGGCGCCGATCAGGCGCTCGAGGCGCTGGCGCGCCTGCCGGTGGCGGCGGGCGTCCCGCGCACGCTGGTCGCAACGACGCGCGACATCGTCGCCCACGCGCTGGTCGATCCCGTCCGGCAACGCTCGGCGCTGCTGCGATCCCTGCAGCAGGCGCTCGTCGTCGAAGCGCGACGCGAGCTGGGAGGGTCGTGGCCGGCGGGTGCCCTCGCACCACGCTCCGGCGTGCCGCACTACGCGAGCGCGATGCCTGCGGAACGCCCTGCGCTCGAGGCCCTGTTCGCCACCATCCTCGCGCGGTCCACGGCGGCCAGTCCGGCCGCCGCCACGCAGGAGCAGCCGGCAGCGCTCTGGGCGCGCATCGAGGCGCCCGTGCGCACGTCCTTCGGTGCGACGCCGGAGGTGGAGCGTGCGCTCACGGCCCTGCGCGAGCGCGTGTTTGCCGCACTGGCTCCGGGACTGGTATCGCCTCCGCCTCAGGGCGACGAGCATTCCGCCCAACGTTTTCTCGATCGCATCGCGACCACGCTGGCGACCGCCGTCAGCCGGCCTTTCTCCATGCCGGCCACGCCGACCGACACTCGCGGCATCGTGGCCGCCGTGATCGACGCGTTGCGCCAGATCGCGGATCATGCGCCAGCCGCGGACCGGCACGAGACGCCGCTCGCCAGCGCCCTGGACGCGATGCGTGGCCTGCTCGCACGCGAATCCTCGCCCGCCGCGGCGGCATCGACGCCGGCACGCGTGACCTCGGCTGCTGTCGTGGAGGCGCGCACCCTGCTGCTGCGATTGCTGGGATTGCCGGAAACCGCGGACACCGCACGGCGCGATCCTGCGGTCGTCGGACGCTGGCTGGCGGACGTCGCCGCGGCGCTGGCACGTGACCTCGGGCTGCCGTTTCGGCTCGATCTCGCACCACCGCGACGCCGGCTCGGCCTGAAGCGCGCGATGCTGCCGGCCGCCGGTGCAGAAGGTGACGATGATGTGGTCGCCGCCATCGAGGCGCGAGCGCGGCAGGATTCCCCGGACCCGAGGACCGTCGACGATTGAGCCGGCCGCGAGCCGCGGCTCGTCGAACGCTGTACGCGCGGAATGCGCTGTGGTAACTCGATTGCATTCCAGCGACGGCCGCCGCACAGCGGCTGAGCCGCCGCTGCGCGTGACCGGCCGGTAGCCGGGTGGACATGCCGATGAAGGGTTTTCGATTCTGGTTGCGCAGCAATATCCCGGACCGTCGGGTGCGCCGCGTGATGGTGGGGGTGATCGGCGGCACGGTGCTGATGATCGGCGTCGCCATGCTGGTGCTGCCGGGCCCGGGGCTGGTCGTGATTCCCGTCGGGCTCGGCATCCTCGGGCTCGAGTTCGCCTGGGCCAGGATCTGGCTGCGCAAGGTGCGCGCGCGTGCCCAGTCGCTCGTCGACACGACGCGCGTCAGGCGCGGGCCGGACTGATCGGGTACGCAGCCCGCAACGGCGCGCCGCATACAGCCGTCGTCGCTGGACTGGCGGGCATCGTCATCGTGCTGGCGCGGGCGCGCGGATTCCCTGCGCTGCGGCGGTCTGACAGCCTCGATCGCCTGCCCGGAGTTGACCACGACTCGCGACCTGTATAACCATACAGCCATGAAATCCGCAGGCCGACCGCCACGCGCCGGTCGCGGCGCGCTGTCGAATCCCGCCGGGCGCTTTGAGGCGACGCGGTGCGAGGCCGAGGATGATGGCTGGGGCGCCCTCGACGCACCGCTGCCACCGCTGGAGACCACGGTGCTGCCTGAACGGGCGCGCTCGGTGATCAGCCACAACGACTCGCCGGACCTGCCGTTCTCGCGCTCAATCAATCCCTATCGTGGCTGCGAGCACGGCTGCATCTATTGCTACGCTCGCCCGAGTCACGCGTTCATGAACCTCTCGCCGGGTCTCGACTTCGAGACGCACCTGTTCTTCAAGCAGGATGCCGCCTGCGGGCTGCGGCGTGAACTCGGCGCGCGCGGCTACCGCTGCGAACCGATTCACCTCGGCGCCAATACCGACCCCTATCAGCCGCTGGAACGGCGGCTCGGGATCACGCGCAGCCTCCTCGAGGTGCTGCTCGAGTACCATCACCCGGTCACGATCGTCACCAAGTCGGCGCTCGTGCTGCGCGACATCGAGCTGCTCGCGGCTCTGGCCCGCGAGCGTCTCGTGCGCGTCCACCTCAGCGTCACGACGCTCGATGCAGGGCTCAAGCGTCTGCTCGAGCCGCGTGCCGCGGCGCCGGCCGCGCGGCTCGCCGCGGTGCGGGCGCTCAGCGATGCCGCGATCCCGGTCGGGGTGCTGGTCGCCCCTGTGATCCCCGTGCTCACGGACCACGAACTCGAGCGGATCCTCGAGGCCGCCCGCGCGGCCGGGGCGCGGAGCGCCGGCTATGTCGTGTTGCGGTTGCCCGGGGAAGTGCGCGGACTGTGGTGCGAATGGCTGCAGACGCACTACCCCGACCGGGCGCGGCACGTCATGTCGATCCTGCGCGAGCTGCGCAGCGGACGCGACGACGACCCGCGCTTCGGTCACCGGCTGCGCGGTCAGGGCGCCTACGCCGAGTTGCTGCGGGCACGGTTCCGCGCCGCCTGCAGACGCCTGGGGCTCGCCACCGGTGAGGCTGCGCCACTCGACTGTTCCCGATTCCGTCCGCCCACCCGCCAGGGCGGGCAGCTCGAATTCTTCTGAACGGCTGTCCGGGCAGCAGCCAACGCCGCGGGCATGGGGGGCCTCGGCCTCGGCGTCAACAGGCCGCAGCCCCCGTTGAAGCGGCGGCGCAGCGCCGCAGGATCACCTCGCACGGCGCCGCGCGGATTCGCGGCGCGGCGATCTGCACATCCGGAACCGGGCGGCGGGCGTATACTCCAACGGTGCTGTCCGTCCTCCCGATTCGAGGTCGCACCATGACACGCTCGAGGACACCGGTTATCAGGATCGGCGGCGTCTGCGCGCTGGCCGCGCTCGCCGCCGGGTGCATGACGGCGAAGCTCGAGGAGAGCCGCACGCTCGCCACCCGCATCACAGGCAACGAAACGGTGGTGATCCTGGCGAAGCCGCGCGTCGACGGCGCATCTTCGGAAGACGAGTTCATGGATTGCGTCGGCAACAAGCTGGCCACGAGCGCCGGCATCGCCGTGGCTCCGAACAACCAGTTCGTCGATCGGTTGTTCCCGTGGTTCGAGCCTTCCACGGCTCCGCAGCGTGCGGAAGGCGTGCGCCGGCTGCTGGCGAGGCCGATGATCGCCGAACGAATCGCCGAGACCGGTGTGCGCTACCTGATCTGGCTCGATGGCAACACACGCAAGATCGACAGTGGCGGCAGCATGTCGTGCGCAGTGGGTCCCGGGGTCGCGGGCTGCCTGGGCTTCGGCTGGTGGGAGAAGGAGTCCGCGTACGAGGCGACGATCTGGGATCTGAACGAGGCCAAGACGGCGGGCACCGTCTCGGCGAAGGTCAGTGGTACCTCGGCGATGCTGGGCGTTCTCGTGCCGGTGCCGTTCATTGCGCGGGTGCAGGCCACCGCCTGCGATCGCCTGGCGTCGCAGCTCAAGGAGTTCCTGCGCGGCACGGAGCCGGACGCGGCCTCGCTGAGCCGGACGCTCTAGGAGCCTGTGCGGGTATTCGCTCGGACAGGCCTCCCGGGAAACGATCGCGCATCCGACTCGCAGGCCGTGTGAACCTCCGGGCCGTCCGTTCCGTCCAATGGATGTCGCCTTTGGCGCCCGGTCAGCGCGCGAGCTCTGCCTCGCGAGTGTGGAGTGTCCAGACATGAATGTGATACGGCGGACGGCCACCGGCCTCGTGGTCGCGGTTGCGGCCCTGCTCGTGGCGTGCTCCATGCCCACGCAGTCCAGCGGCGGCTCATCGGGTGGCTCGAGCGGTGGCGCCTCAGGTGGCGCGAGCGGTGGCGGTTCCAGCGGCGGCGCGCCTTCGACGGGCGGTGGCTCCACGCCCTCGACAGGATCTGCCAGTACCGGTGGCACAGCATCCACCTCGGCGATTCCCTCGCCGGGATCATCGGCGGGCGCAGGCGGTACGCCTTCCGTGCCGGCGTCGGGATCGGCGGGTGGTTCCTCAGGCAGTGCCTCGGGTGGTGAGCAAGGTGCGTCAGGCGGCGCGGGTGCGACGGGCGCGCCCGGCGGCAAGGGGACGCCGGCGGCGCCCGGATCCCGGCCGGGCTCAGCGCCGGCGACGGACGCCGCAGGTAACAAGGGTGAGGGCGGCGCGGCAGGCCGCGACCCGGGCGCCCCCGGAAGTGCCAGTGAGGGCGCGAGTGCGGCGGGCGGCACATCGGGCAATGGCACGGCTGGCACGGCTCCCGGGACGCCCTCGGGCTCGGCCGGGACACCGGATGCGGCGGCCGGCGGCGCGCCGGCCGGGTCGGGTGGAGCAGCGGGTTCTGGCACGCCGGGCGGTACCGGTGCGGGGCCTGAAGCCAGTGCCGGAGCTGAGGACCGGCGCGCCACGATCAATCGTCGCTTCGACGAGACGTTCGGCACGTTCGACAGCCGCGTGCGCGAGACCCAGGAGGCGATCGCGCGCGAGCGGGCTGGCCGCGCGGGCAGCCAGTCCGGCGGTCTGGAGGCTGGCGGCGGCGAGGATGGTTCGGATGGCGATGCGGCGGGTTCGGTACCGCGTGCACGCGAAGGGATGGAGTCCGCGCGGGCAGGTGGTACGGGCGGCGAAGGTGATCGCCAGGGTGAGTCTGACGCCGCGGAGCGGGAGGCGACGGGCGCCGCGACCGGGGGCGGCTCGCAGCAGACCGGGAACACCGGCGGCGGTGCCGGTGGCGGCAGCCGCGGACGCGGCGCGGGCGGCGCGCCCGCAGACGTTCCCGATGGCAGTGACGACGATGTCGTGGCGCGGCAGATCCGCGAAGCCGCGATGAAGGAAACGGACCCGGAGCTGCGCGAAAAGCTCTGGGAGGAATACCGCCGTTACAAGAAGGGCCAGTGAGGGGCGAGGACGTGATGCGATCAGTTGTGGGTGTGCTGGCAGTCGTCGCGATCGCGCTGACCGGCTGCGTCACGCAGGAAACGCGGCCGCTGCCGCAGCTGCAGGCCGAGCAGGCGAGCACCGAGGTGCCGGAGCACGAGCTGCTCGACGTCGGCGTGAGGCTGTTCGACGCCAATATCCCGCAGGCCGTGCTCGATGATCCCGACCTCGCGGACAAGGTGCGCGTTTATCCGGACATCCGCAGAGCCGAGGCTCGTTACCTGCCGAACCAGCTGCGCAGCACGCTCGAGGGAACAGGGCAGTGGGGTGTCGTGCGTGTGATCCCGCCGACCGTCGAGGTCATGGACGTCATGGTCAGCGGCCGCATCCTCGAGTCGACGGGCACCGCGCTCGAGGTCGACGTGACCGTGGTCGATGCCACCGGCCGCACCTGGTTCCAGCGTCGTTACGAGGCGGCTGCGGACACGCGTTCCTACCGCGAAGGCGCGGGCCGTGCGCGGGACCCGTTTCAGAACCTCTATGTGCGGATTGCCGACGACATGCTGGAGGCACGGCGCAAACTGGCGGCCGACGATCTCAGAGACGTACGGCGCGTGACCGGGCTGCGTTTCGCGGCGGACTTCGCACCGACCGCCATGTCCGGATACCTCGCGAAGGAGGGCAGGAACGGGCGCTACCGTGTGCAGCGGCTGCCGCCCGAGGGCGATCCCGTGGTGGCGCGCCTCGATCAGATCCGTGAGCGTGACGACAGCCTCATCGACACGGTCAGCGACGGCTACGGCGCTTTCGCCGAGCAGATTGCGGAACCTTATACGAGCTGGCGCGCCTCGACCTACAGTGAGCTCGAGGCTGAACAGAAGCTCAAGAGGCAGTCGGCCGCGCGCATCGCACTGGGCGCGGTGGCGGTTGCCGCGGCCATCTTCGTTCCGGCGAAGTGCGGCAGCGCGACCTGCGATCGCGTCGAGACCGCCGCGCGCACGGCCGGCGCCGTGGGCGGTGTGGCCGCTGTCATGAGCGGCATCAAGAAGCGTGAGGAAGCCAAGATCCATTCCGAGGCGCTCAAGGAGATCTCCGGCTCCTTCCAGAACCAGGCTGAACCGCTGGTCGTCGAACTCGAGGGCCGTACGCTGCGCCTGACCGGCACGGCCGAGGAGCAGTACGCGGAGTGGCGCAGGCTGCTGCACGAGCAGTACGTCGAGGAGACCGGCCTCGATCCTGGATCGACGCCCCCCGTCACGGCTTCGTCACCGGTTCCGGCTCCAGCGCAGGGCACCATCGCCGACCCGAACATCCCCCGTCAGTGATGGCGGTGTCATGAGTGAACTGGCCGCGGGACTCGCGCTGGGCTCGCGTTATGTGCTGGTCCGTCCGCTGGGTCAGGGTGGCGGCGGCAGGGTCTGGCTCGCGGAGGATCGCGAGGCGCGCGCCCCGGTCGCGCTGAAGTTCATCGCAACCGCGGGCATCGACCTGCCCGAAACCCTGGCACGGCTCGAGGCCCGGCTCGCCCGGCTGCAGTCACTTGCGATTCCGCGCCTGGCCCTGCCGCGCGGCATCGAGCGCTTCGGTGAGCACCTCGCATGGGTGCTCGACTACCACGCGGGCGGCGACCTCGGCCAGTACCGGGGCCGGGCGTTCGAGCTGTACGCCCCGGCGCTGCTCGAGGTCACGTC
>CAYWMY010000051.1:0-12161 GCA_964459405.1 uncultured Steroidobacteraceae bacterium
CACGCAAGAAGGATCCTCCTGCCGCGCGGCCTGATCCAGGATCGCGACGACCCGCTCGCGCGCCATCCTGGCGTGGCCAACCTCGCCATATTGCCGGATGCGCGCGAGGTTCGGTATTTCGACGCTGACGGGCAGCTCCGGCGGCAGCGCGCGCAGCATCGCGGCCAGATCGATTCCACCCTCGCCCGGGTAGAGACGCTCCTCGCGCGCCTGCCGGATGATCTCGTCCATCGTCGCGGGGCGACCGGCCCGCGCATCGCACAGCTGCACGCAAGGGAAGAGCCGGGCGGCAAAGCGCGCGATGTCCGCCGCGCGGTGCCCGGAACGGTCGAAGTGGATCGCATCGATCAGCACGCCGACGTTTGGCGCGCCCGCTGCGTTCACGAGCGCGCAGGCCTGATCGAGCGTCGCCACGGCGAGGTAAGGCACGAATTCCAGCACCAGCGTGAGTCCGCTGGCGGCGGCGAGTCCGGCCAGCTCCGCCAGCCGGTCGCGGGCCCGCGAAGTGTCCACGTCGTTGATGCAGACCACGAGCCGCCGGGCGCCGCAGTCCGCGCTGACCTCGATCAGCCGGGCGCAGTCGCGGACCTGCGTTGCGGCATCGAGCACCAGGACTTCGATGTCCGAGACGACGACCGGCTCGTCGCGGAGCCGTGCACGGGTCTCCTGCAGCAGCGGTTCGTGATTGAGCAGGGCCTCGGGCGAGAGCGGGCTGCCGTAGACGAGGCGCAGTGTGACCTGTGAGTAGCCGGCCCGGGCGGCGCAGGAGATGAACTGCGGCGGCGAGAGCGCCGGAACCGTCAATGGTGCGAGCGAGATGTCCCTCATGTCATCGATTCTGCCGGTCAGGACCCGGCGCTGGAAGCGCCGGCTTCGGGCTGCCGCGTTGACCGCGGAGCCGGACCTGGGTGGTTCGCCGCCACACGGCTGCGCGGCGCGTACGCCGGAATCGGTGCAGTGTTTCGCCAGAGCGGTGATCCCCAGTACACTCGCCGCTCGCGAGTGCAGCAGTTCAAAGCCGGGGGGAGGCATGAGGGATTTCGAAGATCGGGTGGTGCTGGTGACCGGCGCGACCTCGGGGATCGGTCGCGCGGCAGTGTTGAAACTGGTGCAGCGCGGGGCGCGGGTCATCGCGGCGGGGCGCCGCGAGGACCTCGGCCGCGAACTCGTCGCCGAGGTGCGTGGCGCGGGCGGTGATGTCCTCTTCGTGCCCTGCGATGTGACCGACGCGGCGAGCGTGGATGCGCTGTTCGCGCGTATCGAGGCCGAGTACGGCCGGCTCGACGCGGCCTTCAACAACGCGGGTACCGAGTCGGACCAGACGCCGGTCCCGGACACGCCGATCGAGACTTTCGACCAGGTGTTCGCGATCAACGTGCGCGGTACGTTCCTGTGCCTGCGGCACGAGATGCGGATCATGCGCGCGCAGCAGCGTGGCGCGATCGTCAACACGTCCTCCATCGCAGGCATCATCGGTTATGCGAATTCAGCGGTGTACGCGGCGAGCAAGCACGCGATCGTCGGCATGACGAAGTCGGCGGGCCTGGAATATCCCGCCCAGGGTGTGCGCGTGAACTGCCTGCTGCCGGGTGCCACGCGCAGCGCGATGTCCCAGCGCTGGGCCGACCGCATGGAGGGGGGTGAGGCCGCGATGACCGGGGCCATCCCGATGCAGCGGCTCGGCACGCCGGACGAACAGGCATCCGTCGCGGTGTTCCTGCTCTCCGATGCGGCGGCCTACATGACCGGCGCCAGCGTCGTGGTCGACGGCGGCCTCAGCGTGCCCTGAACACGGAACCGGCGGCCCGAAAGGGCGGACTTCCACGACTGTCACCGCCAACGCGTGCAGACGCGCGGGCGCGCAGGAGGCCCGGCGAACGAGCGTAAAGATCTGGCGCGAGAGAGCCGGGCCTCCGTCAACAGCCCGCGCGTCAGGAGTATTCGTCCCCCGACGATGGTGACTGTCCGTTGTTCCACCTGTCAGGAGCGCGACACGTGGTTAGAATGGGGTGCGCCGCGCCGGACAACGGCGCTCAGGAACGGGATGCGAACGTGACCGATCTCGAGAAGCGGATCCAGGACATCGAAGACCGGGCCGCGCTGGAGCATGTGCTCCAGCGCTACTACGCAGCCGTCGACTCGATGCGGGACGTCGAGGGCCTGCTCGACTGCTTCACGCCCGACGCGGTCTTCGACGTCGAGGATCTCGGGCTGCCGGTCTGCCGGGGGCACGAGGAGATCCGCCGGTTCTTCACGGGTGTCTTCGACGAGACCCGGTATCACGTTCACCACGTGACGAATTTCCGTATCTCGCGCCTCGCGGGTGACGAGGCCACCGGGCACGGTTATGTCTTTGCGAAGGCCGAGGGCCGCAATGGCGTGAAGGTCGTGGTGCACTGCAGGTACGACATCGAGTACGTGCGTACCCGGACCGGATGGAAGATGAGGGTTTTCGACGAGGACGCGGCCATTCCGCTCGGCGGCGAGGTGAACGAGCTGCACGCCCACGCGGGCGGCTGAATCCTCAGGGCGCGCCGGACCGTGCGCGAGATCGTGCCGGCCCGGTGTGAGCGCGCCGGCGGGATGGCGTGAATTCCTGACGCTACAGATTCCTTGCATCAGCGACATTCGGGGAGGGGGACATGATCCGGCACGTGGTGATGATCAAGTTCAGGAAAGACGCGAAGCAGGAGGACATCGACACCTTCATCCGCGAGGTGAAGAAGCTGCCGCACCTCAACAAGGAGATCCGTGACTACAGCCACGGGCTGTGCGTCAAGGAGCCGCGTTATCACAGCGGCGACTTCGATTTCGCCAACTGCTGCGACATCGACAGCTACGAGGCCATGGAGCGCTACATGTCGCACTGGGCGCACCTGCGCATGACGCCGTTCCTGCCCGACGTGCTCGAAAACATGATCTCCTTCGACTGGGAGATCGACTATCGCGGGCCGTCGTTCGACGAGCACGCGGCGGCCGAGGAGGCCCTGAAGGAAAAGGCCCGCGTGCTCCCGATCCATCCGGATCCCGCGAAAGCGTGGGTGCCGGAGCTCCGTGGCCGCACGCGCAGCCAGGCGCTCGAGATGCTCGCGAAGGTGGGCCTCGAGCTCGACGCGCAGCAGGACGAGGTCATGGGCTCGGTCTGGGCGCCGGACCGCATCATGTTCGTGACGCCGGAAGTCGGCACCGAGCTGCCGAAGGGTGCGAAAGTGCGCATCGGCATCACCGGCAACTGGCTCTGCGGCCCCGCCATGCCATCCGAGAAAGCGGCCTGGTGAACCGGCCGCTGCCGCACACGCCGACACGAGACCGCAGTACCCGCAACAACCGCAGGAGTCATCGATGATCTTCGTTGCAGGTTACCTGATGATCGATCCCGCCCATGTTGATGCATTCGAAAAGGCCGCCAACGCGCTCGCTGATGGGGTGCGCCAGGAAGATGGCTGCATCCACTACTCGCTGCTGATCGAGGACCGCGCACAGGGCCGGATCAACGTCCTCGAGATGTGGCGCGATGAACAGGCGCTGCGCGTGCATCTGGCGCTGCCGAACATCGTGGAGTTCGCCCACCGCTCCGTGCCGCACATTTCGGGCGGCACCGCGCAGCTCTACGACGCGGTGGATCCGCGCCCGCTGAATCACTGATCCCGCCGCGTCCGCGTCCTCATGCTTCGAACCCTCAGCGGGGCTTGACGGCGAGGAACAGCAGCGTGGCCGCGAAGGCGGTGCCGGCGGCGGCGGCAAGGTCTGCTGGCACGACGGTGCCGAAATGGAACAGCCCGCGCAGCATGTCGACGCTGAGGATCACCACGAGCGTGCCGATGGCGGCCAGACTCACGATCCAGAAGGGACGGTTCCTCGCACGCACCGCGACTTCGAGTCCACGGTGCAGCGAGCGGTTGGCGACGATCAGGCCGACGTTCGCGAGCATCAGCGTCGTGAAACCGAGCGCGCGCACCACCGTGTCGTCGTAGCCGCGGCCGCGTGCAACGAGGACCACGCCGGCCACCGCAGCGAAGGCAACCAGCCCCTGCAGCACGGCGATGCGCAGCGACGTCGCATCCAGCATGCGGTCGCCGAGGCGGCGTGGCGGGCGGCGCATGATCCTCGGCTCCTCGGGCTCGGCCTCGAACGCCAGCGAACACGCCGGGTCGATCACGAGTTCCAGGAATGCCACGTGCGCGGGCAGGAGCAGCAGCGGCCAGCCCAGCAGCACGGGCAGCAGTGACAGGCCCGCGATCGGGATGTGGACCGCCACGATGAAGCGTGTGGCCTTGCGCAGGTTGTCGAACACGCGCCGCCCCGCGCGTACGCCGGCCACGATCGACGAGAAGTCGTCGTCGGCGATCACGAGCCCCGCTGCCTCGCGTGCGACTTCGGTGCCGCGGCGGCCCATCGCGAGTCCGACGTGCGCGGCCTTGAGCGCCGGTGCGTCGTTGACGCCGTCGCCGGTCATCGCGATGACTTCCCCGCGACGCTTCAGCGCTTCGACCAGCCGCAGCTTGTGCGCGGGCGTCGTGCGCGCGAACACGGTGGCGGACGGGAGTCGCGAGGCGAGAGCCTCATCGTCGAGACCGTCGAGCTCGCTGCCCGTGATCACGCGCTCGACCACCTCGATGCCCGCCTGACGCGCGATCGCGGTGGCGGTCTCGGGATGGTCGCCTGTGATCATGATGACGCGGATGCCCGCCTCGCGGCACTCGGCGACGGCACGCGCCGCATCCGGCCGCAGCGGATCGGCGAAACCGACCAGACCGAGGAACTCGAAATCGACGTCGTGCGCGCGCTCCGGCTGTGACTCTCCCGCGACCGTGGCTCGTGCGACCCCCAGCACGCGCAGACCGTCGCGCGCCATGATGTCCGCGTGCTCGAGCGCCTGCGCCGCGCGCGTGGCATCCAGATGACACAGCTCGACGATGGCTTCCGGAGCGCCCTTGCTGGCCACCAGGCGCGCACCACCGCGCGCGTCGGCCCAGAGCTGCGACACGGCGAGCAGTTCGGTCGTGAGCGGGTACTCGCGCAGCAGGCTGCGGCCGTCCTGCGGCGGTTGCTGCGCGGCCGGACGGCTGGCCTGTTCCAGCTCGAGAAGGGCCAGTTCCATCGGGTCGGTGGGCCGCGGCGTGGAAGCGAGCACGCCGTTCTCGACGAGTGTGCGGAACTCAGCGCACCGCGGGTCGGCGCTGCCGTCGTCGCGCCACTGTCGGCCGTCGACGACGAGCCGCTGAACACGCATGCGGTTTTCGGTCAGCGTGCCGGTCTTGTCGACGCACAGCACCGAGACGCCCGACAGTGCCTCAACCGCCGGCGGCTGGCGCGTGAGCACATTGCGCTTTGCCATGCTCCAGGCGGCCAGGGCGATGAAGATCGTGAAGACGGCGGGAAACTCCTCCGGGATCATGCTGAGCGCGAGCGTCAGGCCGGCCAGCACTCCGGCCAGCCAGTCGCCACGCGTGAGGCCATAGACCACGACCACGACGGCGCAGGCGCAGAACCCCAGGATGCCGACACGGCGCACGAGTCTCGCGACTTCGAGCTGCAGCGGCGTCCTGGGAGGCACGATGCCGGCGAGACTGGCGCCGATGCGGCCGACTTCGGTGCGCGGACCCGTCGCAACGACCTCGGCGAGTGCATGGCCGCGCACGATCAGCGTTCCGGAATGGATCCGGCCGCCGGGCGAATCGGCGGCCCCCGGCGCCGCAACCTGCTTCATGGTGGCTGCGGACTCGCCGGTCAGCAGCGATTCGTCGACTTCGAGCGCGCTGGCGTCGACGAGCCGCGCATCGGCGGGCACGCGGTCGCCGGCTTCCACCAGGATGATGTCGCCGACCACGAGTTCGCGCGCTGCGAGCGCCGTCACGGCACCGTCGCGCAACGCACGGGCGCGCGGGCTCGCAAGCGTGCGCAGCGCGGCCAGCGCGTTCTCGGTGCGGCGCGACTGGAACACCGTGATGCCGACCACGAGCAGCACGAAGGGTGCGAGCGCGAGCGCATCGCGCAGCGCGCCGATCAGGAAATACAGCAGCACGCAGCCGATCAGCAGCAGGAACATGGGTTCGCGCACGGCATGCCAGATCGTCTGCAGCAGGCTGCGGCGATGCCCGCCGGGCAGTTCATTGGGACCGTCGCGGGCCAGGCGCAGGGCGGCTGCCTGCGCATCGAGGCCGGCAGGCAGGGGTCGGTTCACGCTGTCAGCCATGGTTCCGGCCGCAGGGCATCGTCGCTCTCATTTCGCGAGCCGCCACCGCCACCGGCGGTCCCCGCCGGGTGGCCACGGGGCGTGGCGGGTACCACCGGCGGGCCCGTCATGGTGCGGGATTGCGTGAACCGCGGCGCTGGCCCAGCACCCAGGCCCAGGTCTGGTTTGCGATGAGGTTGGCCGGCACGAAGACCACGGCGAGCAGCGCGAGCTGCACCCAGGACATCCCGAGTGGCTCGCGCAGGATCAAGAGTGGCAGCAGGCATTCCGGCAGCTGATCGAGGAACAGCGCGTCCGTGTGCGGCGCGAGACCGCGACGGCGCTTGATGAAGCTGGAAATGAGGTCGCCAGCCATCGCGAGCAGCGCGAACGCGATGCCGAGTCCGGGGCGCTCCAGCAGCAGGCCGGTGGCGAGCGCCGACGCACCGAGTGCCAGCACCAGACCGCGCCAGGTCTTGGACGCGCCGAACAGCCGCCGGCCATCCCGCAGCTCGAGCCCGAAGTCGATCGGCCAGGCACAGCGAGGACCCGCCACCCCGCCCACCACGGCGGGCGTGGTGTGCGAGGTCACGAGCAGCAGTACGGCCATCCAGAATTCAGCGTCCAGCATCGAGCGTCCCGATCAACTCCTGGATACCGGTCGAGACCGCGACAGGATAAGGCGGCGCCGGCGTCAGCGCACGCAGTGCATCGGGCAGCCCCGCCAGCTGGCGCTGCGCCCGCTCGCGGGCCTCCGCCAGGGTTGGAAGGGGGCCGGTCAGCGTGCCCGCACGCATGGTCGGCACGAGCAGCGGCTCGCCGACACCAGGCTCGTTCTCGAGATGCAGGCTGTCGTGCGCGAAGCGGCCCTCGTGATCAAGGCGGCGGTGCACCTGCTTGCAGCCGGGCAGCGTCGCCTTGCCCACCGAGCGCTTGCGGGTGGCCTGTCCGGCGTAGACCTGCAGCTTGTAGGCCATGTCGAGCGAGGGTGCATCCTCCGCGACGTCGAGCCGTGTGCCGATACCAAAGGCATTGACCGGCGTGTTGCGCGCGATCAGCTCGGCGACTGCATACTCATCGAGGCCGCCGCTCAGCACGATGCCGACGTCCGGGAAGCCCGCCTCGTCGAAGATGGCGCGCACGGCGGTCGCGTCCGCGGCGAGATCGCCGCTGTCGATGCGCACGGCCGCCACCCGCCGTTCCGCGCCGGAACGTCTCAGCTCCCGCAGCAGCTCGACGACGATCCGGGCGCCGGCACGGGTGTCGAAGGTGTCGATCAGCGGCGTCGTGCTGCCGGGGCGCACCGCGAGGTAGTCGCGGAACGCATCGATCTCGTGCGCGTGGGCCTGGATGAAGGAATGCGCCATGGTGCCCGAGACCGGAATGCCGAACTGCCGCCCCGCTTCGACCGTCGCGGTCGCGTCGAAGCCCGCGAGCCAGGCGGCGCGCGCAGCGAGCAGCGCGGCCTCGGCCCCGTGCGCGCGGCGCATGCCGAAATCGATGAGCCGCCGGCCGCCGGCTGCAAGCACGCAGCGCGCGGCCTTGCTCGCAACCACGCTCTGGAAGTGGATGAGGTTCAGGATGCGGCTCTCCACGAGCTGCGCCACTGGCATTGGCGCGGTCACGCGCAGCACGGGCTCGTTGCCGAAGAACACCGTGCCCTCGGGCATCGCGTCGAGGTTGCCCGTAAAGCGCAGCCCGGCGAGGTAGTCGATGAAGGCCGGCGGGAACGAGCCCTGCGCCGCGAGCCACTCCAGCTCCGCGGGCTCGAATCGCCAGCTGCGCAGGTAGTCCACGACCTGCGCGAGGCCCGCCGCGACGAGGAAGTTGCGCGTGCGCGGCAGGCGCCGGGAGAACAGCTCGAAGCTGGCGTCGGCCTGCATGTCCCGCTCGAAATAGGCGTGCGCCATCGTGAGCTGATAGAAGTCCGTGAGCAGTGCCGGGGCCGCGGTGGCCGCGACGGGCGGCTGGTGCGGCGGCGGTGCCTGGTGCGCGACCGTCATGACCGCAGGGCGGCGCTCGATACCATGCGGGCGCCTCCTTGCCGCAGCTCATCGAGCGCACGTGCGCCGTCGCCCGGTGTCGCATCGACGGCGCAGACGCCGTCCTCGATCACAAGAACTTCGAGGCCGGCGGCCAGCGCATCGCGGCCCGAGGCACGCACGCAGTAGTCCGTCGCGAGGCCGCCGATCCAGAGCCGCCGGCACCCGAGCCGGCGCAGGATCGCGGCGAGGTTCGTGCCCTCGAAGCCGGAGTAGGCCTCGCGTGCGGGATCGGTTCCCTTCGAGACGATGATGGTGTCCGCCGGCAGCCGCAGCGACGGATGGAAGGCCGCGCCCCGCGTGCCCTGGATGCAGTGCGGGGGCCAGGGGCCGCCATACTCGTGGAAGGAGCAGTGGTCCGCGGGGTGCCAGTCGCGCGTCGCGATGACGGGCAGGCCACGGGCGCTGAACACGTCCAGCGCGCGGTTCAGCGGCGCGATCACGATCGAGCCCTGCGCGATGCCGAGCGCGCCGCCTTCGAGGAAGTCATGCTGCACATCGACGACCATCAATACGTCGCCGCTCGCAGGCTGCATCTCCGGAGCCTCAACAACACTGTCTGAGGCGTACTATGCTCCGTGCCGATGAAACCGTCGACCTCAGGCCCTGCCGACACCGTCGCCAGCAACGTCGACGTCGCCGCGCGCCTCGATGAGCTGGCCGACGTGCTGGCGGCGCAGGACGCCAATCCCTACCGTGTGCGCGCCTATCGCCGCGCGGCGGACGTCGTGCGCAATCTTGACCGCTCGGTTTCGGAGCTGCTCGCATCCGGCGGTGACCAGGCGCTCGATGACTTGCCGGGCATCGGTCCCGGTCTCGCGCGCACCATCCACCAGCTCGCGGCGGGCGGCCGTCTGCCTCTGCTGGAACGCCTGCGTGGCGAGTCCGACCCCGTGAGCCTGCTGGCCTCGGTGCCGGGCATTGGCCGGCGGACCGCCGAGCGCATCCACGACGAGCTCGCGATCCATTCGCTGGAGGAACTGGAGTCAGCCGCGCACGACGGCCGCCTCGCGACCGTCATCGGCGGCAGCAAACGCATTGCCGGCATCCGCGATGCGCTGGCCGGCCGGCTCGGGCGCGTGCGGCGCATCGCCGCGGCGCCGCATGCCGAGCAGCCGGATGTGGCCGAGATCCTCGACGTGGACCGTGAATACCGCGAGTCCGCGGCGGCGGGCCGCCTCAAGCGCATCGCGCCCAGACGCTTCAACCCAACGCACGAAGCCTGGCTGCCGATCCTGCACGCGACGCGCGGCCCGCGGCACTACACGGCGCTCTACTCGAACACGGCGCGCGCGCACGAGCTCGGCAGGACCCGCGACTGGGTGGTGCTGTACTGCGAGGGCCCCGGCGGCGAGCGCCAGTGCACGGTGATCACGGCCGAGCGCGGGCCGCTCGCCGGCCGGCGCATCGTGCGCGGCCGTGAGGATGAGTGCGCGCGACACTACGCACTCGCGTGAAGGCTTGTGCGGTACGGCGGCGCCCTGGAAGCGCCGCGCGTCCCGGCACACGCCATGACGGCCTCGCGCGAAAGCCCGCGCGGCGGCCCCGCGTCGCACTGGCCATTGCGGAAGATGCTACTGCACAGGCGGCCATGCGCGTCATACGCTTCAAACAGCCTGTCGCCGTTATTCGGCATGATTCCACGGAGACTCCGCATGCGTTCTGTTCAGGTCCGTCGCTGGCCCGTATTCGTGCTGCTCGTGGGGCTCGCCTGGAGCGGGGCCTCGCAGGCGATTCCCGCTTTCACGCGCCAGTACCAGATCGGCTGCAATGCCTGCCACGCGGCCTTCCCGCGGTTGAACAACTTCGGTGTGAACTTCCGCGACGAGATGAACATCCGGCTGCCGAACTGGAGGGAGGCCACGACGATCGATCTCAAGGACGAGCTGCTGGCACTGCCGTCCTCGCTGCCGCTCGCGATACGGGCGCAGGCCTTCGTGCAGGGGCGCGATGCCGGCGAGATCGATCCGGTGACGGGCGCGAAGGGCAACCGGTCGAAGGTCGACTTCCAGGCGCCGTATCTGATCAAGCTGCTGGCCGCCGCACCGCTTTCGGACCACATCTCGTTCTATTTCTACGGCATCTTCGCCGAGAAGGGCGACAACGGCTCGGTCATCATCGAGGACGCCTGGTTCAGCCACGACGATCTGTTCGGCTCGAAGGTGGGCCTGCAGCTCGGACAGTTCCAGGTTTCCGATCTGATGTTCCCGCGCGAGACGCGCCTGACGTTCCAGGATTTCCAGCTCTACCGCATGGCCGGCATCACCTATGAGCGCGGCCTGCTGCTGGGGCGCGCCTTCGGCCCGCTGGACATCGAGATCGGCGCCGTGAATGGCAATGGCATCAATGCCAACATCAACATCAACAGCCCGGGATACCGCCGGCCGGACCGCATGTTCGACAACGACGACCGGAAGTCGGTGTTCGGGCGCATCGGTACCGATGTCGGGCCCGTCGCGGTGGGTCTGTTCGGCCTGAGCGGCAGCCAGCGCAGCGCATCCGGTGTCGTCGGACAGGACTCCGGCAGTCGCGATACGGACCGGTTCGCCTACGGCGTCGACCTGTCGGGCCAGATCGGTCCGAAGACCTTCTGGTACGCGCAGGCGCTGTGGAACCGCTGGGAGAACTTCCTCGATGCCGATCCGCGCCGTGACATCGGCTGGTTCGGCGCGTTTGCCGGTGTGGATTACGTGCACAACGACCGGTGGACGTATTCGCTGCTGTACAATCACAACGACGCCGGCGATTTCGAAGGCACACGGACCATCTTCGAGGGGATCGAGATGCGCACGCTCACGGTCGCGGCCTCGTATTACTTCATGCGCAACGTCAAGGGCGTGCTCGAGCTCAACGCCGATTTCCTCGGCAAGGACAAGGACGCGGACTTCGTCGGTCACGAGGAGCGGGAGCACTACGTGCTGATCGGCTTCGACGCGGCCTTCTGAGTTCAGCGACGGCCCGACCCCGCGCATGTCGTCTGCGTGGTGTCGGCTTCGCCGCGGCCTCTGGGAGCCGCTCCGTTCGCGCGGGGTTTGTATCGCAGCCCCGCACGAGTCGTGGTGCTATGTGGCCGGAGCCCGCGCGCCGATCGCGGTGCGGAAGGAGCCGAGTTCGGCCGGGCCCAGTGTCTCGCGTTCGAGCAGCAGTGCGGCGCCACGGTCGAGATCGGCGCGCCGCAGGGCCAACAGGTCGTGTGCGCGCTGCTCGGCCGCTTTCAGGATGCGTCGCACCTCGAGGTCGATCTCGCGCTCGGTCGCCTCGCTCGCACGCGGGCCACGCTCGAACATCGCCGGTGTGCCGAGCAGCGGCGGCGGTTCGTTCTCGTAAGAGACGCCACCCAGTGATTCCACCATGCCGTAGCGCGCGACCATGGCGCGCGCGATCTGCGTCGCCTTCGCGAGATCGTCGGCCGCTCCGGTCGACAGCTCGTCGAGCGCCAGGCGTTCCGCGGCACGACCGGCGAGCAGCACCGCGAGCTTGGTCTCGAGTTCGGAGCGCGCCATCAGGAAGCGGTCCTCGATGGGCCGCTGGATCGTATAGCCCAGCGCGCCGATGCCGCGCGGGATGATCGAGACCTTGTGCACGGGATCGCTGCCCGGCAGCGACATCGCGACCAGCGCGTGGCCCATCTCGTGGACCGCGACCGTGCGCCGCTCCAGCGGGTTCAGCAGGCGGTTGCGCTTCTCGAGTCCCGCGACGATGCGCTCGATCGCGGCCGTGAAGTCCTCGATCGTGGTCTCCGCGGCGCCGCGGCGCGTTGCCACGAGCGCGGCCTCGTTGACGAGGTTCGCGAGGTCGGCACCCGTGAAGCCCGGCGTCAGCGCGGCGACTTCGCCGAGGTCGAGCTGCGGCGCGACCTGGATGCGGCGCGCGTGCACGCCGAGGATCTGCACACGTCCGACCTTGTCGGGACGGTCCACGAGGATCTGCCGGTCGAAGCGGCC
>CAYWMY010000052.1:0-12073 GCA_964459405.1 uncultured Steroidobacteraceae bacterium
CGATGGCGTCGTAGCGGTCCAGCTCCGCAAAGCGGCTGGCATCGGCGACCTCGACCGCGACCTGCGTGAAGCCCGTGGCGCGCAGGTTGTCGGTGGCACGGGCCGCGAGGTCCGGGAAGATCTCCAGACTGCGGACGCGGCCTCCCCGATGAGCCATGCAGGCGGCGAGGAACCCGCTGCCGGTGCCGACATCGAGGATCTCGTTGCCGGCCTCGATCGCGAGCGACTGCAGGATGCGCCCGTCCGTCTTGGCCGGCAGCAGGTGCTGCCCATGCCCCAGAGGAATCGGCGCATCGGCGAAGGCGACATCACGGAATGCTTCCGGCACGAAGCGTTCGCGCGGCACGGCCGTGAGTGCCTCGAGCACGCGGGGATCCAGCACGTCCCAGGTCCGGACCTGCTGGCTGACCATCTGGCGGCGCGCCGCTTCGATCGTTGCTTGCATGATGGCGGGTTGGTCGCTCGGTTGATAAAGGGCTGAGAGGTTACGGCCTGTGCCGGGGAGCCACAAGTCGCATAAGCACGAACATTATGGTCAATCTTCAGGGGGCGACCGTAATCGCTGGGCTATGCTTCCGCCGCCGATTGTCATTATCTCTGCATTCGACACGAATTCCCGCCCGGTGACGGGGGATCGACATGGGGCGGAGCGGGAGAGGGGGCGGCCAAAGGCACAAATGTCCGTTCTGGAAATCTCGGTTCTGTTGCTGGCCACGCTGGTCGCCGGCATTTCGTTCCTCGCCTTGTCCCAGTGGCGTGCGCTGGGTCGCGTGCGGGAGGTGGCCGAGGCGCTGGAGGGGGCCGGACGCAGCGGCACCACCAGCCTGGTGCTCGAGGAGCCGGACACCACGACGCTGGCCGGGCGCATCGCCCGCAGCGCCCGCGACCTGATGTCGGCGGCGCCGACCCAGGCGGCGGACGACTGGCTCGCGAAGGTCCTGGCCACGCTGCCGGAAGCCATCGTGATTCACGACGACCGGATCCGCTTTGCCAATCCGGCGTTCCTGGCGCTGGTCGGCGCCAGGAGTCTCCCGGAAGTCGAAGGGCGTTCGCTCGGTGATTTCGTCTCGCCGATCTACCGCGACCTGCTGCTCGGGCAGCTGCGCCGGCGTCAGTCCGGGGAACCCGCGGCCGAGAGACTGGAGATCGAAGTCCCCGATGCATTCGGCCAGGTGGCGCGGCTCGAGATGACCGCGGCCGCGATCCCTTATCACGGCCGCGGCGCGACTCTCTGCACGCTGGTCGACATGATGCCGCGGGCCGGCACGGGTGGCGTTGCCGCGGCCGCCGTGCCCGAAGGAGCCGTGGCCGGTGCCGCCGCGGGCGGCGCGCTCGCCGGTCAGGCGAGCCGCGCGCTGGAGTCGATCGGCGAGGGACTGCTGACGACAGACACGGCCGGGCGCGTGGACTACATCAATGCCGCTGCGGCACGGCTGCTCGGCGTCGCACCGGCGGACGCGATCGGCAGGCCATTGCTGGAACTCGCCACGTTCGTGGATGAGCATGATCACCGCTCGCTCGGGGACCCCGTGAGGCAGGCGCTGACCGCCGGCGTGCGGGTCTCGCTGGGGCGGCACGCGCTGCTGGTCGCGACGGCCAGCGGCGAGGAATGCAGCATCGACGTCACCGCGACGCCGATGCGCGGCGAGCACGGCGAGGCCACGGGTTCGGTGGTGCTGCTGCACGACGTGACGGAGCTGCGCGGGCTGGCGCGGCAGATGTCGTACCAGGCCAGCCACGACGCGCTGACCGGGCTCGTGAATCGTCGCGAGTTCGAGCGGCGCCTTGGCGACCTGCTCGAGTCGGCGCGCGCCGGGCAGCAGTCGCACGTCATGTGCTACCTCGATCTCGACCGGTTCAAGGTCGTCAACGACAGCTGCGGGCACCTGGCCGGTGACAACCTGCTGCGCGAGCTGGCGGCACTGATCAAGGACGCCGTGCGTGATTCGGACACCGTGGCACGCCTCGGCGGCGACGAGTTCGGCCTGCTGCTCGTGGGCTGCCCGCTCGACAAGGCGCGGCAGATCGCCGACGACATCTGCCGCCGCGTCGCCGCCTACCGCTTCGTGTGGAAGGACAGGATCTTCACCATCGGTGTGAGCATCGGGCTGCTGGAAGTGAGCCGCGAGGGCAGCTCCGTCGAGGATCTGCTCGCGGCGGCGGACTCCGCGTGTTACGTGGCGAAACAGGACAGCGGCGGTCGCGTCCAGGTCTACTCGGCGCACGACGAATCCGTGGCGCGCCGCCGCGGCGAGATCCAATGGCTGCAGCGGCTGCAGGCGGCCCTGCGTGACAACCGCTTCGAACTCCACGTCCAGCCCATCCTGGCCGCGGCCGATGCCACCGTGAGCGGTCCCGCATACGAGGTCTTCGTGCGGCTCGCCGACGAGACCGGGAAGCTGGTGCTGCCGCAGGAGTTCCTGCGCGCCGCCGAGCGCTACCGGCTCATGTCGCTCGTCGACCGCTGGGTCTTGCAGGCGGCGCTGTCGGCCCTGGCGGGTGGTGTCATCCGGCTGCCGGAGGGGCGCAGCCTGGCGATCAATATCTCGGGTCAGACGCTCGGCGACGGGGCGTTCCTGGAGTTCGTGGTCGACTGCTTCGACCGCTCCGGCGTGGACCCGGCGCAGGTCTGCTTCGAGGTCACCGAGACTTCCGTGATCGGCAACCTCGATCACGCGCGGCGCTTCATCGGCGTGCTGCATGGCGTGGGCTGCCAGTTCGCGCTCGACGATTTCGGCAACGATCTGGGCGCGGTCGCGAACCTGCGTCACCTGGGCATGGACTTCCTCAAGATCGATGGCTCCTACATGCGCGACCTGGCCCAGAACTCCGTGAACCAGGCGATGGTCGCGGCGATGGTGCGCCTCGCGCGAACGCTGAACTTCCGTGTCATGGCGGAGCAGATCGAGGACTCCGCGGCGCTCGAGACCGCGCGGGCCATGGGCATCGACTTCCTGCAGGGCTACGCGGTCGCCCGGCCCGAGCCGTTGCGCGCCGCGGCCTGAACGATCCGCGATGGATCGTGCGCGGGCCTGCGCCGCGCGCGGCCACCGCGTGGTGCGCGCCACCGCACTCGCGCGGCACTGTGCCGCCGGCCGCGGCCGCTCTGGTAATCTGCGCGCATCCAGACGCGAGGAATCCCATGCCGCGCCATCGTCCGCTCCTGGCGGCGCTCACGACTGTTGCTGTCGCGCTGCTGACCGCGTGCGGCACGGCGCCTGAGCGCGCGGCTGCCGCCGCAGTGCCGGGCCCGCCCGCCGCGGCGCAGGCTGCGAAGCAGCTCGAGGCGCTGGTCGAGCAATACTGGGAACGCTGGCTGCGGTTGAATCCGGTGGCCGCTACCGCCAACGGTGAGCATCGTTACAACGACCGCTTCGAGAACGTCTCGTCCGAGGAGTACATCCAGGCATCGCGCGCACTGGACCAGGAATTCCGCGATCGCATCCTCGCCTTCGACGCCACCACGCTGTCGGGCCAGTCGCGGCTCACGTACGAGGTGTTCCTGCGGGATCGACGCATCGCACTCGAGGGTTACGAGTTCCCCTCCGAGCTGCTGCCCGTCGACCAGTTCTATTCGCCGGTGCACCTGTTCGCGCAGCTGGGCTCCGGCAGCGGCTTTCATCCCTTCGCCACCGTCAAGGACTACGACGACTGGCTGCAGCGCGTCCAGGACTATGTGGCATGGAGCGACACGGCGATCCAGCGCATGCGTGAGGGCATGGAACGCGGCATCGTCCAGCCGAAGGTGCTGATCGAGCGCACGGTGCCGCAGCTCGAGGCGCTGATCCTGGCCGATCCGCAGCAGAGCGTGTTCTTCGGCCCGATCCGGGCGCTGCCCGGGGATTTCAGTGCGGGCGACCGCGAGCGCCTGACGGCCGCCTTCCGGCAGACGATCGTCGCCGACATCAATCCTGCGCTGCGGCGCATGGCCGATTTCCTGGCGCGAGATTACCTGCCGAAGTGCCGCGACAGCATCGGGCACAGCGCGCTGCCCGACGGCCGGCGCTGGTACCGGTATCTCGTCAGGGCACGCACCACCACGGACCTCACGCCCGAACAGATCCACCGGATCGGCCTGGACGAGATCGCGCGCATCGGCGCCGAGATGGACGCGATCATGCGTGCGGTGGGTTTCACCGGCGACCGTCGCGCCTTCATGACACAGCTGCGCGCCGACCCGCGGTTTCATCACGCCACGCCGGAGGACCTGCTGAACGGCTATCGCGCGCTGAAGGAGCGCGTGAACGCCGGCATGCCGCGGCTGTTCGCCATCACACCCCGGGCGGATTTCGAGATCCGCGCGGTCGAGTCCTTCCGCGAGCGTTCGGCCGCCAACGCCTCGTATCAGCAGCCGGCGCCCGACGGCCGCCGGCCCGGTGTCTTCTACGCGAACACCTACGACCTGAAGAGCCGGCCCAGCTATCTGCAGGAGGCCACGTTCCTGCACGAGGCGCTGCCGGGGCATCATTTCCAGATCGCGCTGCAGCAGGAAACCGGTGAGCTGCCCCGCTTCCGGCGTTTCGGCGGGTACACGGCCTACGTCGAGGGCTGGGGTCTGTATGCCGAGACACTGGGTGGTGAACTCGGCCTGTACGCCGATCCCTACAGCCGCTTCGGCGCACTGGGCGCCGAGAGCTGGCGCGCGGCGCGCCTGGTCGTCGACACGGGCATCCATGCGATGGGCTGGAGTCGCGAACAGGCGATCGAGTACCTCAACGCCCATGCACCCCTCGGCCCGGCCGATGCGGTCGCCGAAGTCGAGCGCTACATCGCCTATGTGGGGCAGGCGCTGACTTACAAGCTCGGGCAGCTCAAGTTCACGGAGCTGCGCGCAAGGGCCCGCGCTCGCCTGGGCGCGCGCCTGGACGTCCGCGCGCTGCACACGGAATTCCTGAAGGACGGTCCGCTGCCGCTGGACGTCCTCGATGCCAAGGTGCAGCGCTGGATCGATGCCCGGGCCGCCGCGCCGGTGCGTGACTGAATGCGCTGGTCCCGCCGCTGGCTGCTCGTTGTGGCGGTGCTCATCGCGGGCTGCGCAGACACGGCTGCGCGGCGGCCGCCTCCGGGGCCATTGCCTCCGGCGGTACCGATGATGCGAGGTGCCGACGATCGGCTGGAAGCGGCGCTGCAACAGCTGGTCGCGGAATACTGGGAGCGGCAGCTGGAGCTGAATCCCTCGCTCGCGACCTTCGCCGGCGACCACCGTTACGACGACCGGCTCGAGAACCCGATCGCACCGGCTTACCTGCAGGCCGCCAGGGCGCTGGAGGCCGGGTTCCTGCAGCGCGCCCTGCAGATCGACCGCACGGCGCTCGGTGAGCGCGCGCAGCTGACCCTTGATGTCTTCCTGCACGATCGGCGCATCGCGCTCGAGGGCTTCCGGTATCCCGATGAGCTGCTGCCGCTGAACCAGTTCTGGTCGCGCGTCAACGAGTTCGCGCAGATGGGTGGCGGCACCGGCATCCATCCCTTCGTCACCGAGCGCGACTACCGCAACTGGCTGTCACGCGTGCACGATTTCGTGGCCTGGACCGACCAGGCCATCGTCAATCTGCGTCGCGGCATCGAGCAGGGTGTGGTGCTGCCGCGCATCGTCGTGGATCGGGTGCTGCCGCAGCTCGATGCGCTCGTCGTCGCGGACCCGGTGCGCAGCGACTTCTACGGCCCCATCGAGCGCCTGCCGCCGTCCCTTCGCGGTGCGGCGCGGGAACGGCTCGCGGAGGCCTACCGTGACGCGATCCGCGTCGAGATCAACCCGGCGCTGCGCCGGCTGCACGATTTCCTGCAGCACGAGTACCTGCCGCACGCGCGGCCGGGTGCGGGTCTCTCCGCACTGCCCGACGGTCCCGCCTGGTATCGCTGGCGCGTACGCCAGTACACCACGACCGACCTCGAGCCGGACGCGATCCATGATCTCGGCCTCGCGGAGGTGGCGCGCATCCGCGAGGGCATGATCCGCGTCATGCGCGAGGTCGGCTTCGCGGGCGGGCTGCGCGAATTCCTCGACGCGCTGCGCGGCGATACGCGCTTCCATTGCCGCACTCCCGACGAACTGCTCGACGGCTATCGTGCGCTGCAGCGTCGCGTGGAGGCCGAGCTGCCGCGGCTGTTCGCGATCGCGCCGCGCTCAGCGCTCGAGGTGCGCGCTGTTGAGGCGTTCCGTGAGCGCTCCGCCGCGATCGCGGAGTACCAGCCCGGCACACCGGACGGCAGCCGGCCGGGCATCTTCTACGTGAACACCCACAATCTGCCGAGCCGGCCGACGTACCTCATGGAATCGATCTTTCTGCACGAGGCGCTGCCCGGGCACCATTTCCAGCTATCGCTGCAGAACGAGGACGAGAGCCTGCCGCGTTTCCGGCGTCACGGCGGCTACTCGGCGTTTTTCGAGGGCTGGGCGATGTACGCGGAGACGCTGGGCGGCGAACTCGGCCTGCTGGCGGATCCCTACCATCGGTTCGGTGCGCTGTCCGACGAGGCACTGCGTGCCGCGCGCCTGGTCGTCGACACGGGGCTGCACACGCGCGGCTGGACGCGCGAGCAGGCCATCGAGTACCTGCTCGCCAACACGGCGCTCGGTCCGGCCGACGCGGTGGCGGAGGTCGAGCGCTACATCGCCGTGCCCGCGCAGGCGCTCGGCTACAAGCTCGGGCAGCTCAGGTTCCTGCAGTTGCGCGCGCGAGCGGCGGCGCGGCTCGGGCCGCGCTTCGATCTGCGCGCGCTGCACACGCAGTTCCTGAACGAGGGAGCGCTGCCGCTCGATGTGCTGGAGCGTCGCATCGACCGCTGGATCTCGGTGCGGGCCGCGGGCCCGTGAGGGTGCCGGCTCCGCTCCGGCGCTGGAGGCCGCGACTTCAGCGATAGCCGCGGGCCTGCAGTGAGAACAGGTGTGCGTAATGGCCGTTCAGGCGCATCAGCTGGTCGTGACTGCCGCGCTCGATGATGCGGCCCTCCCGGATCACGACGATCTGGTCGGCCATGCGCACGGTCGAGAAGCGGTGCGAGATCAGGATCGCGATGCGCTTCTGCGTGAGCGCGCGGAAGTGCTCGAACACGTTCGCCTCGGCTGCGGCGTCCATGGCCGCGGTCGGCTCGTCCAGCACCAGCACGTCGGCCTGCGAGCGCATGAAGGCGCGCGACAGCGCGATTTTCTGCCACTGTCCGCCCGAGAGTTCGCGACCGTCCTTGAACCACTTGCCGAGCTGGGTGTGGAATCCGTGCGGCAGGCTGGCGACGATCGCCTGCGCCATGCCCTGCGAGGCTGCTTCGTGCCAGCGCGCCTCGTCGCTGAAATGGTCGACGTCGCCGGCGCCGATGTTCTCGCCGAGCAGCAGTTGGTAGCGCGCGAAGTCCTGGAAGATCACGCCGATGCGCCGCCGCAGTGCCGCCTCGTCCCATTCCTGCAGGTCGAGCCCGTCGAGCAGGATCCTGCCCGTGGTCGGCGGGTAGAGGCGCGTGAGCAGCTTGATCAGCGTGGTCTTGCCGGAGCCGTTCTCACCCACGAGCGCCAGCGATTCGCCGGGCCGGATGTGCAGGTCGATATCGCTGAGCGCGGGCTGGCCGGCGCCGGGGTAGGTGAAGCCGACGCCCTCGAAACGGATGCCGTCCTCCGGGTGCGGTCCACGCTGCGCGGAACCCCGCGGTGGCGCGACGGGTGTTTCGAGGTAGTCATACAGCGTCGACAGGTACAGGTTGTCCTCATACATGCCGCCGATCGCCGACAGGCCCGCGGAGACGGCCGACTGTCCCTGCCGGAACAGCAGCAGGTACATGGTCATCTGCCCGAGGGTGATGGCGAGCGCCACGGCCGCCAGCACGATCCAGGCGTAGGCGCCGTACAGCGTCAGCGTACCGACCAGCCCGAGCACGAGCCCCCAGCTGTCGCGCCGGATCGCGAGATTGCGGTCCTCGCGGTAGAGCTTGTGGAAAATCTGCCGGTAGCGTTCCAGCAGCAGCGGGCCCAGGCCGAACAGCTTGACTTCCTTGATGTGTTCGTCGCGTGCGATGACCTGTTCCAGGTACAGCTGCATGCGCGTTTCGGGAGAACGCCACTGGAACAGGCGGAAGGCCTCACCCGAGAACCTCGCCTCGGCCATGAACGCCGGCAGACCCGCGACCAGCAGGATCACGACCGCCCAGGGCGAGAATTGCGACAGCAGCGTGCCATAGCTCAGCAGCGACACGACGTTCTGCGCCAGGCCGAAGGTGCGCATCACCAGTGACAGCGGCCGGCTCGAGGCCTCGCGCCGCGCGCGCGTGAGCTTGTCGTAGAAATCCGCATCCTCGAAGTGCCGGAGTTCCAGCGTCACTGCCTTCTCGAGGATCATGACGTTGACGCGCTGGCCGAGCTGCGCCCGCAGCAGCGACTGGCAGAAGGAGATTCCCCGCTGGGTGGCCGCGAGCAGTGCGACCAGCACCCCCTCGAGCGCCACGAACTCCAGTGCCGGCCAGGCATCGGCGGCCGCACCCCCGCGCACGGCCGTCACGGCGTCGACGACAGCATCGACGATCCAGGCGCCGATACCGGCGATCGCCGCGGGCAGCACACCGGCCATCAGCGTCAGCACCGCCAGCGCGGCAGTCAGCGGCCGGCTGGTGGTCCAGACCAGTTCGATGGCCCGGCGGCTGTAGGCGAATACACCGCGAAGACCGCGGCGCATGCCGGGAGACGAGGGGCCTGCGGAAGCAGTGCCCCGGGCGCGGTGCGGATGCATGCCGAATCTGCCGGAGAGGCCAAGACCCGGGGAACCGGAACCCGCGGGCCGCCCTGCGGCTCCGGCCCTTATCCCCGTGCCTGGAAACATTGTTACCGGGTCGCGACGCGCGACCCGGCGGGCATGATGCCACAGGCACCGCGGGGACGGGGTCGAGGCTCCGACAGCTTTTGACCAGGTCTCAGAGAGTCGATAAGGTGCCGCGTACGTCCACGGCGCGCTGGGGTGGCGTCATGAAATGGCTCGTCAAGCAGGAGCCGGTACACCGGGAACCGCCCGGCCTCGAGTGGAGCCTCTTCAAGCGGCTGCCCTGGATCTTCATCGCAGGTCTCGTACTCCTGGTCGCGGGCGGCGGCCTCGTCCGGCTCATGGCGCCGGAGGGACCCGACTGGCAGGTTGCCGCGGCCATCCGGCGCGCGGACTTTGCGCTGCTCGGGGCATTTCTTTATTTCATCGAGCTGCTGGTCGTGACGGCGATCGGCTGTGTGGTGGTCATGGTCATGAAGGGGCCGCGCTACTTGGCCGATTCCTACGAGATCCCGCATGCGGACCGGCCCGCGCGCCGCGATGGGCCCTGAACGACCTGGCGCGCGGGCCGCAAGCGCTTTCCGCGAGCGGACTCTGGTGGCGCGGGAACCGGGGCTGCCGCGTTGCCGCGGTGCCGCTCACGGCCCCGGGACCCCGGCGTCTGTCCCGGGCAGGCGCATGAGCCGCGGGCATGGCGTCGCGGGGTCCGCCTGAGACCTTTCCGCTGCAGCCCGCCGACTGCTATTTTGCACCCCATGCCTCATACCAATGGTGACCTTCAACGGCTCAGACACCACCACCTGTTCTCGGCACTGGCCGAGGCGCAGTTCGAACGGATTCTCGGGGTCACGCAGCTCCTGCATCTCGCGCCCCAGCAGCTGCTGTTCCAGCGCGGCGATCCGGCGCGGCACTTCTTCGTGGTGATCGACGGGCAGGTCAAGATCTGCCTGCAATCGCGCGGCGGCGACGAGAAGGTCGTCGACCGGATTGAGGCGGGTCAGGGCTTCGCCGAGGCCGTGATGTTCATGGAGGCGCCGCAGTACCCGGTCGCCGCGATCGCGATCGAGCCGAGTCTTGTCGCGGCGGTCCCCAATTCGGAATTCCTGGCCATCCTGCGCGAGAACACCGAGACCTGCCTGCGCCTGCTCGCGGACCTGAGCCGCCGCCTGCACGCGCACATCCGCCAGATCGAGAACCTCGCTCTGGAGAACGCGACCAACCGCGTCGCCCGCCATCTGGTCGATCTCGCCGGCGCCGAGGCCGCGGGCCAGGCCACGGTCCGGCTGGGCGAGTCCAAGCAGCTGCTGGCCTCCCGCCTGGCCATCAAGCCGGAGACGCTGTCGAGGAGCCTCAAGTCGCTGGTCGATGCCGGCGTGATCGCCGTGCAGGGCCGCTCGATCGACATCCGGGACCTCGCCCGTCTGCGCCACTGGCAGTAGCTGAATTGACCGATGTCAAAGTGACGGTGCGGCGTGCCGCGTAGGCTGCGCCGCGCTGTATGATGGCGCCCGGCAAGGAGGTGTCCGACTCATCGTGTCGGATGCTCGGGCGTGGACACCCTGGAGACGCATTTAATGAAACTCTTGCAAGTGAGTATGCTGGCGGCTGCCACATTGGCCGCGACCTCGGCCTACGGTCAGGCCGCAGCTTCGAAGCCCAACGACCCCGCGTTGCAGGTGCACACCGCCGAAGTCGCGTCCGCACAGATGGAGACGCAGATGAAGGCCGGTGAGACGACCTTCAGGGCCGCCTGCATGGCTTGCCACCAGGTCGACGGCAAGGGCCTTGCAGGCGCGTTCCCGCCCCTCGCAGGTTCCGACTATCTGCTGAAGGACCGGCGCCGTACCATCGCAACGGTCGTGCACGGCCTGACCGGTCCGGTCACCGTCAATGGCCAGAAGTACGACTCGGTCATGCCGCCGATGTCGCAGCTCTCCGACGAGGAGATCGCCAACGTCGTGACCTATGTCTCCAACAGCTGGGGCAACAAGGGCTGGCGGATCGCGGCGGCGGAAGTCGCGCAGGTCCGTGGCGTCGCGCAGAAGAAGACGGCCGCATCGCCCACGGAGCACCCGGGTGCCACGGTCTCCGAGCTGAAGTACCAGGGAGCGCCCTCCACGGTGTCGCCTGAGGCCGCCCAGGTACACGTCACGCCCGGCGCACCGGACATGACCGAGGGCGAGTTCACGCAGGCCAAGCGGATCTACTTCGAGCGCTGCGCCGGTTGCCACGGCGTGCTGCGCAAGGGCGCGACGGGCAAGCCGCTGACGCCGGACATCACGCAGAAGAAGGGCACCGAGTACCTCAAGGTGTTCATCAACTACGGTTCGCCGGCCGGCATGCCGAGCTGGGGCAAGTCGGGTGAGCTGACCCCCGAGCAGGTCGACATCATGGCGCGCTTCGTGCAGCACGAGCCGCCGACTCCGCCCGAGTTCGGCATGAAGGAGATGGAGGCCTCCTATCGTTCCATCGTTCCCGTCGAGAAGCGTCCGGCGAAGAAGATGAACGATCTGAACATCGAGAACATCTTCGTGGTGACGCTGCGTGACTCGGGCGAGATCGCGCTGATCGACGGCGACAGCAAGAAGATCATCAACATCATCAAGACCGGCTACGCGGTGCACATCTCGCGCCTGTCGCACTCGGGGCGCTACGTCTACACCATCGGCCGCGATGCCAAGATCGACCTGATCGACCTGTGGCTGCCGGTGCCCGACAGGGTGGCCGAGATCAAGGTTGGCCTCGAGGCCCGTTCGGTCGAGACCTCGAAGTACAAGGGCTTCGAGGACAAGCTCGCCATCGCGGGCTCGTACTGGCCGCCGCAGTTCACGATCATGGACGGTGAGACGCTGCAGCCGAAGAAGATCTTCTCGACGCGCGGCATGACGGTCGACACGCAGGAATATCACCCGGAACCGCGCGTGGCGGCGATCATCGCCTCGCACGAGCATCCGGAGTGGATCGTCAACGTCAAGGAGACGGGCCAGGTCCTGCTCGTGAACTACCAGGACGTGGACAACCTGAAGGTCACGCAGATCGGCGCGGCGCGCTTCCTGCACGACGGTGGCTGGGACCGGACCAAGCGGTACTTCATGACGGCCGCGAACCAGTCCGACAAGGTCGCGGTGATCGACTCGCGTGACCAGAAGCTGACCGCGCTCGTCGATGTCGACAAGATCCCGCATCCGGGCCGCGGCGCGAACTTCGACGATCCGAAGTTCGGTCCGGTCTGGGCGACCAGCGCGCTCGGCAACGAAAAGATCACGCTGATCGCCACCGATCCGGAGAAGCACCCGGCGCATGCCTGGAAAGTCGTGCGCGTGCTGAAGGGC
>CAYWMY010000053.1:0-11736 GCA_964459405.1 uncultured Steroidobacteraceae bacterium
ACATCCGCAACAAACGCCTGACCCTCGAAGATGCCGCGGAGGTCTACGGCGTCATCCCCGGCGATGCCCATGCAACGGAGCAGAGGAGGGCGGCGATCCTGAGGGAGCGGCTGGCGCGCGCGACGCCCGCGCTGAAGCCGCTCGCCGCGCGGGACATCCCCAGCGGCTGGCATGACATTTCGGACAAACATCCGTTGGCCACGGGCGTCGTCCAGGAAGGCGGCGTTGCCGTCAGCGCCCGCTCCGGGGCGCTGCTCGCGCTGGCGCCGGATCACTGGACCGACGGCTGTGCACGCATCCGCAACTTCCTGCCGGCCGGGAAGGATGCCGAGATCATCGCCTATCTCGACCCGCTGACCGGCCACCTGCTGTTCGTGGATGTGGTGGCGCTGGAGACCGAGCGTTCGTTCACCGCGATGCCGAGGCGCTGGGCCAAGTGGAGGCACGGGGCGAAGGCGTAACGCGAGTGCGAGTGGAAACACACAGCCAGGGTGTGGGCGCATGGGCCGAGCGAAAGCCGGCCGCCGGCGCATGGGCCCGGGCCGTCCGGCAATCGGCTGCCGGGACGCAAGAGCGGCGGGAGCTGTCGATTCCGATCGGCCGCTGCACGCGCTTCCAGGAGCACGAGCAACCATCACCGGGAAGGAACACGAATCGATGAACGAAGTGCCCGACAATCCGATCAAGAGGTATTTTGCTGCGCTCGATGCCGGCGATTTCGACGCCTGCGCAGCGTGCTTCGCCGAGGACGCCGTGTACATGCATCCGCCGTTCCACCCCGAAAAGGACAATCGGATGTTTGCGCGGGTGGGACGCGACAACATCCGCCAGTGGCTCAGCGAGCGGGGCAGGATGCCGCATCACCACCGCCTGCTGTTTGCGGCGAAAAACGGCTCCTCGTACTTCGTCGAAGGCCGCGGCGGTGGCGGAGGCATTCCACTGCACCCGTTCTGCTCCCACGCGATCGTGGACGAGAACGGTCTGATCAAGCGCTATGTCGCCTTCATGGAGTATCCGGACAAGGACGAGCTGGTCGACAGGACCATCTCCTTCGACAACAGCGAATTCAAGAGCTGAAGCGTGGAGTGCGAGCATTCGCTCCGTAGCCGAAGCGGGCTACAGACCGTGGCGGTATCGGCGTGATCGCCACCGCTTCGCAGGACAGCGGTTGGCGCGCCGGTGAACGTGTGTTGCGCGGGCGTCCGCGCCCGTGAAAGACAGAGAGGAGGCCACCTCATGAGCATCGAAAAAGTCGCCGTGTTCAGCGCCAGTGCCCGGCCGGGACTGGCTCAGGTCCGGCAGCTCAAGGCCGCCGGTTACAAGGTCCGCGCCGTAACCCGCAGCAGACTGCGCAATTCGACGCTGGAAGGCACGGAGATCGTGCCCGCCGATCTCAATGATCCGGAATCGCTGCTGCGTGCCTGCACCGGGGTTGATGCCGTGTTTTTCACCAGCCCGACCTTCACCGACGTGCCGAAGGCGCACGGTCATATGAGGGCCCTGGGGACAGCGGCCAGGAACGCAGGCGTGAAGCGGTTCGTCTACAACACCACGTCCTGGCACCCCGACAAACTCATCGGTGTGCCTACCATGGACGACTGGTATCTGCGCAGCAGGACGCTGCTCGAGACGGGTGTTCCCGCGACCATCGTGCGCCCGTCGCTGTTCATGGACAATCTGCTGACGAGATGGGTCAAGCACTGGCTGCTGCGCGACCACGAATTCGCCTATCCGCACAAGCTCGATCTGGAAGTGTCGTGGATCTGCCTCGACGACGTGGGCCGCTACATGATCGAAACGATGAAGCGTCCCGAGTACGAGGGGCAGTTCGTCGACATCGGCGGACCGCAGGCGCTGCGTCCCACGCAGGTCGCGGAACTGCTCAGCGAGGTGCTGGGCCACAGGATCACGTATCGCGTCATCACGCCGCGCGAATTCGGCGAGCGCATGTACCAGGTGTTCAAGGACGTCTGCGGCACGACGCGCGAGGAGTATGTCAGCGCCCTCGAAAAGCACTACCAGTTCAAGAACGTGGCTAATCCCTTCTATGTGCCCATGGAAGAGATGATGAAGCGCCTGCCCGTCCGGCCCACGCCGATGCGCGACTGGCTGCGCCAGCAGGACTGGTCCGCAAACCCGAAGGACGAAATCGGGTCGGTGTCGGGCTGACTCTGCATCTCTCCCTCCCGGCCTTGCATCCGCCCGGCGAGTCCGGGCTGATGCTCCCGTGCGGCCGCGCCGGGCCTGCGCGCGGATGCACTGGTGCGGATCCTCGATCGGTCGGACCGAGCCCGGGCGCGCGGGTCGACACGGAGGCGCTGCGGAGATAGGTTCCATACCCGATGGCGGCCGCAGCGCGGCCGCGGGCAGGGGGAATCGATGCACGACACCAGAGACGCGGGCCCGGTACCGCGACGGCCGGAAGCGGCCAGCGATCCGCGCGACGCGACGCCCTATGCCTGGTACGCGCTCGGCGTCATGACCGTCGTCTATCTGCTGAGCTTCGTCGATCGGCAGATCCTCTCGATCCTGGCGGAGCAGATCCGGCACGACCTCGACCTCAACGATGCCGAGCTGGGTTTCCTGTACGGCACCGCCTTCGCGATCTTCTACGCCTTGTTCGGCATTCCGCTCGGCCGGCTCGCGGACCGCTGGCATCGTGGACGGCTGATGGCCCTGGGTCTCGCACTGTGGTCGGCGATGACGGCGCTGTCGGGATTCGCGAGTTCGTTCGCGCAGCTCGCGATCGCGCGTGTCGGCGTCGGTATCGGTGAGGCCAGCGCCTCACCCGCTGCGTTCTCGATGCTTGGCGATTACTTTCCGAAGCGGCGGCGTGCGCTGGCCAATTCGATCTATTCGTCGGGGCTCTATCTCGGCATGGGCCTGAGTCTGCCTCTGGGCGGCGCGATTTCGATGTCGTGGAATTCGGCCTTTCCCGCCGCACCGCCAATGGGCCTCGTCGGCTGGCAGGTGGCATTCATCGCGGTGGGTCTCCCGGGCCTGCTGGTCGCGGCCTGGGTGTGGTCGCTGCGCGAGCCGCAGCGGCTCGATGCGGACGGCAAGCCCGTCACGGCTGCAGGCGGTGGCGTCTGGAGAGGCTTCCTCGACGATCTGCTCGTCATCCTTCCGCCGTTCACGCTGTGGAGCGTTGCGCGTTTCCCGCGCGGGCTGGCGCTGAACCTCGTGATCCTGGCGGCCGACGCTGCGGCGATGACACTGATGACGGCCCTGACCGGCGACATGGTGCAGTGGATTGCGTACGGCATCGGCCTCTATGCGATCGCGTCATGGATCCAGGCACTGCGTTTCACCGATCGGCCGACGTTCAGCCTGATCTGGGGCACGCCCGAAGTGCGGCTCGCGATCGTCGGCTTTGGCGGGCTCGCCGGCGGCACGTACTGCGTGAGCTTCTGGACCGCGCCGTACGCGATCCGCACCTTCGGGCTCGATGCGCACACGGTCGGCATGGCCATCGGTATCCCGGGGGCGCTCGCGGCGGCCGCGGGTGTCATTCTGGGCGGGCGCCTCTCGGACGCCTGGAAGGGCCGCGACGCGCGGGGTCGCCTGTACACCTGCATGATCGCGGCCGCGGCTCCGGCGCCTTTCCTCGTCGCGCAGTACTACGCGACGGATTTCACGACCTACGCGCTGATCAGCCCCATCGTGTACGCGCTCGCGAACATGTGGGTGGGATCGGCTGTCGCGGCGTATCAGGACTTCGTGCTGCCGCGCATGTACGGCACGGTGAGTGCCGTGTATCTGATTGGCGGCACCATGATCGGGCTGGCGCTCGGTCCCTACGGTACGGGCAAGGTCGCGACGGTCACCGGTGACCTGCGCCTTGGTGTGCTCAGCATACTCGCGATCGCGCCCATCGTGCTGGCGTGCCTCTGGCGGGCCAGCCGCGGGCTGGTCGCGCTCGAAGCGACCAGGGCCGAGCGTGCGGCGGCAGCGGGCGAAGGGATGAACACGGATACCGGTCTCGCGACACGGGACGGGCCGCGACAGCCGGGCTGATGCACAGGGCCTGTGGCGTGGACGCTCCGTCGCGGACCGGCGGAACTGCCCGTGCAGATATTGCACCACTGCGTCGTGTCGAGGTGGAAGGGGCGGGGCTCGACGCTTCAGTTCTTCACGATCCGATGGGCCGCAGCGCGCGACATGCCGCAAGGCTGTCAGCACGGAATTCCGGGGATCCGTGGCGGCGCGGCTCCGGACGGCGCCTCATGAACCTGTGCTCACGTTCTTGAACGCATCGAGCACGCGCTTGAACCGCTGCTCGATGAGCGGCTTCGGAATGTCGTCCGTGAACGCGTACAGCTCACCGTCGTGGATGGCGCGCAGGGTGCGTTCACCCACCGCGTCGATCGAAAGTCCCGCCGCGAGCATCGCACGCAGCCCCGGGACTTCGGCGCGCTGGTAGGCGCCGCCGAAGCGTTCGGGCCGGTTGCGGCCCGCATCGGGTATGTTCGTGTCGACGGCGCCGGGGCAGAGCACGGTCACGCCGATGTTCGTGCCGGCGAGATCCTGCTCCAGCGCTTCGGCGATACCGACCAGCGCGTACTTGGTCGTGGCGTAGGGGCCGAGTGCGAGGCCCGGCACCATGAAGAATCCCACCGCCGAAGCGGTGATGACGAGGTGTCCGCCTTCGCCGTGGCGGCGCACGAGCGGCAGGAAATGGCGGATGCCGTTGAGCACGCCGCCGACATTGACGCTGAACAGCCAGTTCCAGTCCCGCTCCGCGACGGATTCGACCGCCGCACTGCCGATGTCGACACCCGCGTTGTTGACCACGACGTGGATCCTGCCGAGCGCCGTGTCGACGGCCGCGGCCGCCCCGGCCATCGCGGCGTCGTCGGCGACGTCGACCCGGTGCGCGACGGCGCGGACCCCCAGGGATTCGATCTCCGCGCGGGCCCGCTCGAGCGCGGCGCTCTCGATGTCGAGCAGCGCCACGTCAGCGCCCGCACGGGCGAGTGCGCGGGCGATTCCCAGCCCGATGCCGGACGCTGCGCCCGTGACGATGGCGCCCTTGCCCTTGAAGTCCCGCATGACCTCTCTCCCGTACTGCCGCTGCTCGCGTCCGCGCGCTGGACGATCGCTGTCGTGTTCGACATCCGCCGATGCCCGCCGGTCGGCAGGCATCGAGGCGAGTATGTTACCGGCGGCTGCGCGGGCAGTCGCGGTGCGGCGGCAGGGCCGGACCGTTTTCACTCCCACGCGGGAGCCTCGGCAATGGGCACGGTCAGGAACACGAGCGGTGAGTTTGCCGACAGCACCTTCGAGATCTTTCAGCATCTGCCGAAAACCGCGTCCCACATGTTCGGCATCGACATCCCTCAGGTAAGCCGCACGACCAGCAGCGCCAGCATCGCCAGCATGGCGAGCACCTGCGCGAAGAAGAATACGAAGCGCATGCTGGCGACGGGGTCGGTCTGGGGCAGCGCCAGGTGCACCGTCGTCTGCAGCAGGCGGGCGGCGAGCACCGTCATGGCCAGCGCGTCGAACCGCGGGTCGTGAACGCCACTCGCGAGCGCGACGAGCACGATGACGCCGAACACCGGCAGATTCTCGAGACAGTTGGCATGGGCGCGCATCGCGCGCCGGTACCACTCGCTGCCCTGCGGCTCGTCGGCGCGCCATTCCGAGACCGATGCACGCCCCGTGAGGATGCGGTTCCAGCGGTAGACGCCCACCGTCGTCATCAGGGTCAGCAGCGTCCACGCCGCGAATCCGAGCAGGGCAATGGCTGACAGGTTCATGCGTCCGTCTCCCCGGGTCTCCACCGGCGGGTCTGGATGCGAGGGAACCGGTGGGGTTGGATCCACCGGGACCTTCGCCACCGACCAGACCCGTCCGGTGTGGGCATCACGCGCTCACGATGGGCGCCAGCGCCGCCTCGACACGCTGCATCTGCGCGGGCGTCGTCATGCCGGTCAGCAGCCGCGCGAAGTGCGTGTGCTGCACGCCCGACAAGATGTACTGCCAGCGGTAGGCGCGCAGCAGCTGCGTGCGCACGGTCGCGGTCTCTTCCGCGCCGAAGTCGCGCCCGGCGATCGCGAAGAAGTAGTCGGCGTCCGCCGCCGCCTGCGCCTGCAGGATGCCATCGACCGCACCGACCAGCGCGATCAGGTCATCCACGGCCGCGTCCTTCTGCGGCACCGTCATGCCCCGGTTCTCGCGCGTCCATTCGAGCTCGTCCAGCATCGCGTGCTGCGCCTCCTCCATCCAGTGGTACCGGAACACGTCCTTCCACAGCGGCGAGACGTTGGCCTCGGGCTCGATGCTCTGCCGGTAGTGCATCTGGGTGAACAGCTCGATCATGCAGGTCAGCGCCAGTACCGACCACGTGCTCTTCGAGAGCACGGCGCGCGCCACGTCGTTGGGATCGGCCACCTTGCGGTAGCCGGCCGGCATGCGCGTCTCCAGCATCGACTCGATGCGGCGGAACAGTTCCTGGTGCTTGAGTTCCTCGTCGCTGAAGCGCACCAGTGCCTCGAGCGCGACCTGGTCGCCGAGCCAGTGGTGGCCCGACACCTCGAGCACCTTCGCGCCGATGAAGCGCTCCACGAGCCCGAAGATGTACGCATAGGTGCGGCCCTGGATCTGGCTCATCGTGCGCCGCTCCGTCGCCGTGAGGCCGGTCATGGTGTCGACCAGCGACAGGCCGCCCGGCAGGAACGTCTGTTCGAAGTCGAAGTCGCGGCCGCGGATCACGTCCGCGTCGATGTCCCAGCGAACGCGCTTCGAGGCCTTGATGGCGCGCGCATAGCGCGCGCCCGGCTCGTCGCCCGTGGTGCTGGTCGTGCGCTCCTGGCCGGTCACGGCGGCCATGGGCGCAATCCGCGGTGCGATGCTCCCGAGCGTCGCGCTGATCGTGCCGGTCATGCCGCTCGTGCCGCTCATCGCCGTGCTCGTGGTGTTCATGCTGCTCTCCTCGTGGGTTGCGGTGGTCGGGCTGCGGGCCCGTGGTCATCGGTGACAGAGGCTGGACGCTCCCGGTATCGGCACGATGTCCGGCGTGCATATTCGTGTATCCGTTTGTAACGGCCGGACGTCGCTATACACTGGGGGCCCGGCAGGAGGGACGGGACTCGCAATGGCACAGGCCGACTGCGTCCTGATCGTCGACGACGATCCTGACATCCGCGGGATGCTCGCGGAGTACCTGGCCTCGCACGGCTATCGCATCGCACAGGCGGCCGACGGCGAGGCCATGCGCGCAGAGATCGAGCGTGTGGCGCCGGACCTGGTGCTGCTGGACCTGCGTCTGCCGCGTGAGGACGGGCTCTCGCTCGCGCGCCATCTGCGCGAGCACTGCGATGTCGGCATCATCATGGTGACCGGCGCGGGGGATCTCGTCGACCGCATCGTCGGTCTCGAGATGGGTGCCGACGACTACGTCACCAAGCCGTTCGACCCGCGCGAACTGCTCGCGCGCATCAAGAGCGTGCTGCGCCGCCTGCGTGCGGCGCCACCTGCCGCGGCGGCTCCCGCGAGCACCGAGCACGTGCGCATCGGCGCCTGCCGGCTCGACCTCGCCTCGCGCCGCCTGTTCGGTGCCGACGGCGCCGAGGTTCCCATCACGACCATGGAATTCGAGCTGCTCAGGACCTTCCTCGAACACCCGGGCAAGGCGCTGTCGCGTGACCGGCTGCTGACGCTGACCCGGAACCGCGAGTGGGACCCCTACGACCGCTCGATCGACATCCGCGTCGCGCGGCTGCGACGCAAGATCGAGGACGATCCCGAGCATCCGCAGCTGATCCGCACCGTGCGCGGCGTGGGCTACATGTACCTGCCGGCGCCAGCCTGAGGCCGCCACACGGCGGCAATTGTTTCCGCCGTGTAACAGTGCTTCGGCGCCCGCCCGGCCGTGCCTATACTCGCCCGATGCAATGACGTACCGGCACCGCGGCGCTTCGCGATGCGGGTGTGGAGGCACGAGCCGTGAACGACCGGACGACGGAACCCGGCGAGGCCGCGCGTGTGAACAGCGACCTGCGGCTGCAGCAGGTGCTCGACAACTCGACCGCGGTGGTGTTCGCGAAGGACCGGCTGGGCCGCTACCTGTTCGTGAACCGCGAGTTCGAGCGCCTCGTCGCGCGCACGGCGCGTGAGCTGCTCGGGCACACCGACGAGGAAGTGTTCCCCCCGGCGCTGGCCGTGCGGTTCCGCCACAACGACCTGCGCGTCCTGAACGACCAGCGCGCGATCGAATTCGAGGAGACCGTCGACTTCGATGGTCGCGCGCGCACCTTCCTGGCCTCGAAGTTCCCGCTGGTCGATGCTTCGGGTCTCGCCTACGCGGTGTGCGGCATCGCAACCGACATCACCGGGCGCAAGCGGATCGAGGAGGCGCTGTCGAGCGCCGCGCTCGCCGTGTCGGAATCCGAGGGCGAGACGCTGTTTCGCGTGCTGGCCCGTTATCTGGCGACGATCCTCGGCGTCGACGGTGCGTTCATCGCCACCTACGATGCGCGCTCGCCCGACCGGTTGTACATGCTGGCCTTCCATCTCGATGGCACGACACGCGAGAGCTTCGGCTACCCGATGACGGGCACACCCTGTGAGACCGTCGTCGGCCAGGGCTTCCGCTGCTATGCCTCGCGTCTGATGGAGCGCTTCCCGCGCGACGGTGATTTCCGTCGGCTCGGCCTCGAAGGCTACGCGGGGCACCCGCTCGCGGATTCCCAGGGCCGGCCGCTCGGCCTGGTGTCGGTGATCTCGCGGCAGCCGCTCGAGAACCCGGTCTTCATCGAATCGGTGCTCAGGATCTTCGCGGTCCGCATCACGGCCGAGCTGGAGCGCGACGCCGCCGCACGGGCGCTCGGCGCCTCGCAGGCCAGCTACCGGGAGATCTTCGAGGCCAGCGAGGATGCGATCTTCGTGCACGACTACGCGACCGGCGCCATCGTCGACGTCAATGCACGCGCCTGCGCGGTCTACGGTTACTCGCGCGAGGAGATGCTGCAGGTGCGGCTCGCGGACATCAGTTCCGGCGAGCCGCCCTATACCGGGGAACAGGGTTCCGCGTGGCTCGACCGGGCGCGGCGCGAGGGCGGCGCGCGCTTCGAATGGCACCGGCGCAACCGCGACGGCAGCCTGCACTGGGACGAAGTGCGGCTGAAGAGCGCCGTGATCGGCGGCGAGCCGCGCATTCTCGCGTTCACACGCGACATCAGCGAGATCAAAGCGGCGGAGGCGCGCCGTGCGAGTCTCGAAGCGCGGCTGCGCCAGGCGCAGAAGATGGAAGCCATCGGGCAGCTGGCCGGCGGCATCGCGCACGATTTCAACAACCTGCTGACCAGCATCATGGGCTACATCGCGCTCGCAACCGAGCGGGATGCCGTCCTGGGGGACGTGCGTGCCACCGATTATCTCGGCCAGGCGCTGCGTTCCTGCGAGCGGGCGCGCGATCTGATCCAGCAGATGCTGCTGTTCAGTCGCGGGCAGCGCGGCTCGCCGCGCCGTCTGGTGCTCGGACCGGTCGTTGCCGAGGCGATGCGAACGCTGCGGCTGTCGCTGCCGCAGTCGCTCGAGGTGGATCTGGAGCTTGCGGATGCGCTGCCCGCCGTGCGGCTGGACCCGCTGCACGTCGATCAGGTGCTGCTGAATCTGTGCCTGAATGCGAGCGACGCGATGGGCGGCACCGGTCGCCTGCAGGTCGGCTTGAGGACTGCCTCGGGCGGGGGCGCGACGTGCACGGGCTGCCACGACGCGCTCGCCGGCGAGTTCGTGGAAATGAGCGTGCAGGACAGCGGGCATGGCATGACGCCGGAGACCGTCGAGCGCATCTTCGAGCCATTCTTCTCGACCAAGGAGACCGGCAAGGGCACCGGCATGGGGCTTGCCATCGTGCACGGTGTCGTGCACGAACACGGCGGCCACGTCGTGGTCGAGACGGCGCCGGGCAGGGGCGCGCGGTTTCGCGTGCTGTGGCCCGTCGCCGCGGAAGATGCCGCGGCGCAGGCAGTCGGGCAGGCGCCAGCACCGGCCGCGCGTCCGGAGCGCGCGCTGCTCGACGGCTCGGTGCTGGTCGTCGACGACGAGGAGGTCGTGGGGCGGTTCATGCGCGAGCTGCTCGAAACCCGCGGTGTGCGTGCCGAATACCTGTCGCGTCCGGAAGCCGCGCTCGAGCGGCTGCGGGCGGCACCGGGTTCTGTCGACGCGGTGATCACCGACTTCGCCATGCCGAAGATGACGGGTCTGCAGCTCGCGCGCGCGCTGCACGATGTGCGGGCCGACCTGCCCGTCCTGCTCTACTCCGGCTACGGCGAGAGCGTGTCGTCCGACGAGCTGCGGGTCGCGGGTGTGTGCGCGCTGCTGCGCAAGCCGGTCGAACCTGCGGTGCTCGAGAGCGCGCTCGCGAAGGTGCTCGGCTCAGCGCGCGCCTGAGGCCGGCGGTACGAGCTGTCGCAGCGAAAACGCGCCGCGCAGCGCGCCCGGCGCGTAGCCGGTCGCCGCATCGTGCGGATAGTCGTGCGCGAGCGCCGCGCGCAGTTCCGCCGATTGCTGCGCGGGGTCGCCGTGGCAGGCGAGGCAGGGCGCTGCGACGACGATCGGCCGCAGATAACGCCGGGCCAGACCCTGCGGCTCCTCGACCTCTGTGTAGCGCGCGAGCTTCGCAGCTTCGGTGCCTGCGGCGAGCTCGCGTTCCAGCTCGATCAGCTGCTGCTGTTCCCAGGCGTCCGGCATTCCCGTCATCGGGTTGCGCACGCGCGTGCCGACGCGCCGGACCTGCCAGCCGCTCTCACGCGAGAGCCGGCTCGCGATCGCGGGCGCCTCGTCCTTGCACACGGCGATGGCCGCAACCGGCCCGCCGCCCGCGAGCGCCGCCTGCAGCTTCCCCTGCAGCTCCTGGTGGAAGCGCGTCGCGAGCGCTGCGGCCTCGGCGGCTGGCGATGGCGGTTCGACGGCCGGCGATGACGGCTCGTCGGCGTCAGCCGGCCAGGTGATGAGCGCGATGAGCGCGATCAATGCCGCGGTCCGCATGCTGCTCATGCTCCTGACCTCGTGCTCAGGCCGGCGTGGCCGCTGGATGTCGCGGACACGCCTGCGCAGCGGTGCCGGCCCGGATGTCGACCCGGCACGGGCTTTCATTGCGCCTCTGCGAGTGTGTCCCGGCGTGGCCGGCGCAGCCGCAGCAGGGCGAGCACCAGCAGAGCGACGCCGCCGATCGCGCCGCCGCCACCCGAGCGCGTGATGGGCGCCTGGGGCGGTGGGGGCACCGGGTTGATCGCCGCAGGACAGGCTGCCGTTCCCGCGCTCGACGGAGCCGCTGAAGAAATCACGCCGGGCCCGATGGTGACCAGCGCCTGGTCGATGGCGCCGGCGCTGTCGGTGACCGTGAGGCGCAGCGTGAGCGTGCCGCTCGCGGGCACGGTGACCGTGGCGGTGGCGGTGTCGGCGCCGTTGATGGGTGGTGGCGACGCACCGCCGTCCACGACCGACCAGGCGTAGCTGCTGACCGTGCGATTGCAGGCGGCGGCGCTGCCGTTCGCGCGCAGCGTCACGTCCTGGCCGGCCGCAGCGGCGGCCGGCAACTGCACGGCCGCGATCGGGCGGCGGGCCGCGATGACCGAGCGCCGCGCGTCGGCCATGCCGGCGCCGCAGGTCTCGGTCGTGCACCAGCAGCGGGTGTCCTGCAGGTCGCTGGCATCCGCGGGCACGTGACACACCGGCACGGTGGGGTCGTTCGGTGCCGGGAACGGCTGCGCGCCCTCGCGCAGCCGT
>CAYWMY010000054.1:0-11665 GCA_964459405.1 uncultured Steroidobacteraceae bacterium
CGTCGCCGCCGAGCGGCAGGTTGCGCCCGGAGAGCCTCTGCAGTCGCTGGTCGATGCCGCTCCGGTCGGCGCGGTGCTGCGGCTCGCACCCGGCCGGCACGCCGGCCCCGTTCACATCACCCGGCCACTCGCGCTGATCGGTGAGCCGGGAGCCACGCTTGCCGGAACCGGCGAGGGCAGCGTGATCGTGGTCGAGGCGCCCGACGTGCGCATCGAGAACCTGTCGATCACCGGCTCGGGCGTTGACGTGCCGGGAATGGATTCGGCCATCCTGCTGCGGCAGAGCGCCGCGCGTGCGCTGGTGCGTGCGAACCACCTGCACGGCAATCTCTTCGGAGTCTACATCCACGGTGCCGCCGGTTCCCGGGTCGAGAGCAACACCATCATCGGCCGCGATGACCTGCGGCTTGCGGAGGCGGGCAACGGCGTCTCGATCTGGAACGCTCCGGGCGCCGCCGTCGTGGACAACACCATCCGCCACGGGCGTGACGGTATTTTCGTGAAGGTCAGCCGGGCGAACGTGTTCGAGCGCAACCGCTTCTCCGGGCTGCGCTTCGCGATCCACTACATGTGGACGCACGACAGCCGGATCGTCGGCAACCGCTCGCAGGGCAACCACGTCGCCTGGGCCATCATGTACTCGGACCGGGTGGAGGTTCGCGACAATGTCTCCGATGACGACCGCGATCACGGCCTCCTGCTCAATTCCGCCAACGACTCGCAGGTCATTGGAAACGTCGTGCGGCGGGGACGCGTGAAGTGCATGTTCGTCTACAACGCCAACCGCAACATCCTGCGCGACAACTGGCTCGAAGGCTGTCCCATCGGCATCCACTTCACGGCCGGCTCGGAGGGCAACGTCCTGAGCGGCAATGCGTTCGTGGACAATCGCACGCAGGTGAAGTACGTCGGCACCCGCTTCGTGGACTGGTCCTATCAGGGCCGCGGCAACTACTACAGTGACAACCCGGCCTTCGACCTCGACGGCGACGGTATCGCGGACCGGCCCTACCGGCCCAACGATGTCATGGACCTTGTGCTCTGGACGCTGCCGGCGGCCAAGGCGCTGGTGAGCAGCCCCGCGGTGCAGATGGTGCGCTGGGCGCAGGCGCGCTTTCCGGCGCTGTATCCGGGCGGCGTCGTGGACCGCGCGCCGCTCATGCGCCCGGCGAGCGTGCCGCCGCCAGCGCCATGACTGCGGTGGCCGAGTGGCATGCGGCCACGAAGCGCTATCGCGACGTGACCGCAGTCGAACAGGTTTCGCTTCGGCTCGAAGCGGGGGAGGTGACCGCGCTGGTGGGCCACAACGGCGCCGGCAAGACGACCTTGATCAAGCTGCTGCTCGGCTTGATCCGCCCGAGCGAGGGCAGCGTCGCCATCGGCGGCGTGGATCCGGCGGGGGCGCGGGGCGCGCAGGCGCGCCGCAGGATCGGTTTTCTGCCCGAGAATGTCGCTTTCCACGGCGCCATGACGGGCAACGAGCTGATGGCCTTCTATGCCCGGCTCAAGGGCGAATCCTGCCGGCGCAACGCCGAGCTGCTTGCGCGGGTGGGCATCGCCGATGCGGCCCATCGCCGCGTCGCGACGTATTCGAAAGGCATGCGACAGCGCCTCGGAATCGCCCAGGCACTGATCGGCGAGCCACGCCTGCTGCTGTTCGACGAGCCGACGAGCGGGCTCGATCCAGATTCCCGCCGCGAGGTCTACGAGATGATCGACCGGCTGCGGGAGGGCGGAGCGACGGTGCTGATCTCGACCCATGCGTTGAGCGAGATCGAGCCGCGCGTGGATCGCATTGCCATCGTGCATCGTGGCCGCCTGCTCGCCGCCGGGACGCTCGCCGCGTTGCGCAGTCGCCTGGCTGCCGATGCGCGCATGCGTGTGCGCGTGCGAGACGGCTCGACCGGCAGGCTGCTCGCCATGCTCCCGCAGACGCTGCGCTGTGCGGAGCGAAGCGATACGGCGCTCACGCTGCTCGTCCCGCCGCACGCCAGGATGCAGGCATTGCGCGCCGTCGTGGAGGCCGGGGACCTGGTCGACGAGGTCGAGATCGCCGCGCCCGGCCTGCAGGAGCTCTATGCACAGCTCACCGGTGCCGCTCAGGAGGACGAGGCGTGAAGGTTCTGAACCTTGCGGCCCAGGAGATCCGCGTGGGCCTGCGGAACCGGTGGGTGCTCGCCACGACGCTGGTCATGGCGGCGCTCTCGCTGTCGCTCGCGCTGCTCGGGAGCGCGCCCACGGGCGCGCTGAAGGCCGACCCGCTGGCGGTGGTGGTGGTGAGCCTTGCGAGTCTGACCATCTTCCTCGTGCCGCTGATCGCGCTGCTGCTGTCCTTCGACGCGATCGTGGGTGAGCAGGAGCGTGGCACGCTGATGCTGCTGCTGTCGTATCCCGTGTCGCGCTGGCAGGTCGTCCTCGGCAAGGGGCTCGGGCAGGTCGCGATCCTCGCGATCGCGACCGTACTCGGCTACGGTGCGGCCGGCATCGCGCTGTCGCTGAGGGGCGGCGTGGGTCAAGCCGCGTGGCAGGCCTACGCCGCGATGGTGCTCACTTCGGTCATGCTCGGTGCGGCGTTCGTCGCGATGGGCTGCCTCGCGAGCACCGTGGTGCGCGAACGCGCGACCGCCGCGGGCCTTGCCGTGGGCATCTGGCTTTTCTTCGTACTGCTCTACGACACGGCCCTCCTTGGCGTGCTGGTCGCCGACCAGGGCCGGTTCGTCGGCAAGACGGCGCTCGATGCACTGCTGCTCCTCAACCCGACGGACGTCTACCGTCTCTTCAACATGACCGCCAGTGAAAGCGTTTCGGTCTACAGCGGGATGGCGGGCCCCGGCGACCCGGCCGCGTTGCCGCCGGCAGCGTATGTCGGAGTGCTCGCGCTGTGGATCGTCGTTCCGCTCGCGGCCGCGGTTGCCGCATTCCACAGGAGGGCATTGTGATGCAGCCGTTCCCGCTGGTGCTGACCCTGCTGCTTGGCATGACCGTGGTCGGCGGCTGTGCGCGAGAGCGTCCCGCGCCGCCCCCGCCGCCCGCGGAAGTCAATGCCGAGGCGACCGGGCATTATTGCGGGATGCTGCTCGTCGACCACGACGGCCCGAAGGGGCAGATCCACCTCGCGAGCCGCGACGGGCCGGTCTGGTTCTCGTCGGTGCGCGATACGATCGCTTTCACGCGCCTGCGCGAGGAACCGCGCGACATCACGGCGATCTACGTGAACGACATGGGGCGTGGCACGCAGTGGGAACAGCCGGAGCCCGGTGCCTGGGTCGATGCGCGGCAGGCGTGGTTCGTGATCGAGAGCGAGATGCGCGGCGGGATGGGCGCACCGGAGGCGGTGCCGTTCTCCGAGGAGCGTGCCGCCGAGGCGTTCCGCGCCAGGCACGGCGGGCACGTGGTCCGGCTCGCCGGGATTCCCGATCGCTACGTGCTCGGCACGATGGATCCGGCCTCCGGATCGGAGCCGATGTCGCATTGAGAGGTTCCGTATGAACACCCGCCGCCGCTTCCTTTCTCTCGTCGCGGCCTGCAGCGCCTTTCTGCCGCTGTCCCGCGTGCGCGCCGGGCAGGCGTCGGAGACCGTCGTCTGGAGAGGAACGGTGCTCGGCGCCGCGGCAGCGATGACGCTCGTGCATCCGGACCGCGCCCATGCGCGCGCCGCGATCGACGGCTGCATCGAGGAGATGGCACGGCTCGAGGCCATCTTCAGCCTCTATCGTGAGGACTCGGCGATCGCGCGGCTCAATGCGAGCGGCGAGCTGTACGGGCCGCCACAGGAACTCATCGAACTGTTGTCCTTCGGGCTCGCGCTCTCGAGGCAGAGCCGCGGCGCGTTCGATCCGACCGTGCAGCCGCTGTACCGTCTGCATGCCGAACACTTCGCGGTGGCGGGAGCGGCTGCGGGCGGGCCGTCACCGCAGGCGATCGCCGAGGTGCTGCGCGCTGTCGACCACACTGCGGTCGAGGTGCAGTCCGATCGCATCCGGCTGCACGGGTCGGGCATGGCCATCACACTGAACGGCATCGCTCAGGGGTACATCACTGACCGGGTGGCCGACCGGTTGCACGCGGCCGGCTTCGACGATGTGCTGGTCGATCTGGGCGAAGCGCGCGCCCTGGGACGACACGCCGACGGCCAGGCCTGGCGCGCGGCGGTGCGCGACCCTCGCGATCCGGCGCGCACCCTGTTCGAGCTGCCGCTCGGCAGCGGGCGGGGCGTCGCATCGGCGCTGGCGACCTCCGCCGGGCAGGGGACGCGCTTTGGCATCGATCCGCGCATCCATCATCTGTTCGATCCGCGCACCGGACACAGCGCGAACCACTACCTCTCCGTTTCCGTTGCCGCGCGGCGAGCGACGATCGCCGACGGACTCTCGACGGCGCTCTCGGTGACGCCGCCTGCGGCTGCGGCAGCGCTGCTCGCCGCCTACCCGTCGGCCCGCGCCTTCCTGCTCGGCCCCGACGGCCGCCTGCAGACGCACGCCGGCACCCGGTCTGACGCTTAGAGCAGCCACTCGATCGGCAGCAACGACAGGAACGACGCGCCGAAGGTGTCGAGAAACAGGGTGCCGGAGGTGTCGGCGTGCCAGATGCAGCACGGCACGTCGAGCGAGCGTTCGGCGGCGTCGGCGAGCAGCAGCCGCGCGGGTCGCGGCGCGCTGCCGTGAAGATGCCCGTGGCCCGTGCGGGTCAGTGCGGGTCCGGTATCTGCTTCATGAAGTGGGCGACGCCAACCAGCTTGTCGACGGGGATCACGAACGCGATGCCTCTGCCCGTGTCGTTCAACTCCGCGGTGCGGACGATCTCCTCGAGAATCGTTTCGATCAGTTCCGAGCGGGCGACCGTCAGCACGATCTCCTTTTCCGGCTCGATCGACATGCCGAAGATCTTCTCCTGCTCGTTGATGCCCGCGCCGCGCCCGACCAGTACGGTCCCGCCGCGCGCTCCCGACTTCAACGTCGCTTCGAGCACCAGGCTGCCCCAGCCTTTGCGGACGATGCTCACGATGAGAGCGGTATCCGGCATGTTCATGGCTCCTTCCGGATTTCCTTCCGGCGAACGATGAGGCCCAGCGTCATCACCGACAGGATGGGCGCAAGCGCGATCAAGGCGACCAGGCCGAGCCCGTGCACCAGGGGATTCTGGCCGTCCATGGCGGATGATGCGCCAAAAGCGAGCGCAAGCAAGAAGGTGTTGGCGAGCGGCCCCGTGGCCACGCCGCCGGCGTCGATGGCGATGCCGACGAAGTCCCTGGAGGAGAAACCAAGGATCACGAGGACCAGCAGATAGCCCGGCACCACCAGGTACGGCAGGGGGATGCCGTAGCTGATCCTGGCCATGCCAACGCCGACGGACACAGCCACACCGGCGCAGATCGTGACGAGCACCAGCGAGCGCCGGATGGACCCGGCCGAGGCTTCCTCGACCTGGTCCGCCAGGATGCGCACCGCGGGCTCGCCCCAGGTGGTCGCGAAACCGAGGATCAGACCGAACGGCACCACCAGCCATTTCCACGGCAGCGAGCCGAGGGCTTCGCCGATCGCCCGCCCGAAAGGCAGGAACGCGATGCTCACGCCGAGCAGAAACAGGAACAGTCCCGCGGACGCCACGAGCGTCCCGGTCAGAATGCGCGAGACTTCCTTCACCGGCAATTGCAGGAACAGCACCTGGAACAGCAGGAACAGCATGGCCAGCGGCAGTACCGCCATGGCCACGCTCCAGGCCGTGTTGGCGAGCTGCTCCAGCGCAAACGCGAGACTCATTGCAGCAGCCATCCCAGCAACAGGACGGACAGGATCGGTCCGATCGACCCCAGTCCCAGGAGTCCGAACCCGTCCGAAATGGCCGAGCGCCCGGCCAGCACGGAGCTCAAGCCGAGCGCCAGCGCGAGCAGCACCGGGCTCGTCAGCACGCCGGTCGTCACGCTGCCTGCGTCGTAGGCCAGGGAGACGAAGTCCGGGGGCGCGAGCAGCGTCAGAACAAGCATCAGCGAGTAGGTGATGGCCAGCAGCCAGCGCATGGAAAAGCCATGGACGATGCGCAGGAGGGCGATGGAGGCGAACAAGCCCACCCCCGCCGCGATGACGTAGGTCAGGGGTTGCGCCCTCAGAGCGCCCCGCGAGGCCGATGCCGCCTGGTCCGAGAGGACCAGGACATCCGGTTCGGCGACGGTCGTGGCGAAGCCCATCGCGAACGCGACCGCGACGATCAGCCACAGCGAGCGCTTCTTCGGCAGTTCAGCGCCTATGAACCGGCCCATCGGCAGGATCCCCATGTCGACCCCGGCGAGCAGCAGCAGCATCCCGGCGACCACGAACACCGATCCCGCCAGGAACTGCAGAAACAGTGCGAGCGGCGCGTGGACGACGACCACCTGCAGCACGCAGCCCAGGCCGATCAGAGGCGCGATGGCCTTGAGTACTTCCGGCAGTCTCTGTCGCAGGAGGGTCAGCATGCCTGCGATCGCGTCTGCAGCCGATCACGTCGACGCACCCGCCCGGCGAGCTTGCGCAGCTCGCCGAACCAGAGCACCCCGCTGGCCATCGCGACACAGACCAGCCACTGGTCGGGCGCCAGTGGCACTGTGCCGAAGGCGGTGTTCAGGAAGCCGACGTGGACGACAGCCACCTGCAGCACCACCGAAAGCGCGATCGCTCCCCAGAGCCACGCGTTGACGAACAGGTTCCGGAACGCGCTGACGGATTCGGAGCGGGCGGCGAAGCAGTTGAAGAGCTGCGCGAACACCAGCGTCGTGAACGCGGCGGTGCGCGCATTGGCGAGATCCTGCGTGCCTTCGATCAACCCGCCTGGCAGGTACATGTCGAGAGTCAGCAGCGTGACCACCGCCATCACCGCGCCGATCGCCAGCACCCCGGCCCACATCCGGCCGTCGATGACGCGCTCGTCGGGCCGGCGCGGCCTGCGTGCCATGACGTCCTCGGTCTCGGGATCGACGCCCATGGCGAGCGCGGGGCCGGAGTCGGTGATCAGGTTGATCCACAGGATCTGCGTGGCCAGGAGCGGCAGCACCACGGCACCGTTGGAGTCCAGCCCGCTGAGGCCGATCACGCCGGCCAGCACGACGCCGAAGAACACCGTCAGCACCTCGCCCATGTTCGACGACAACAGATAGCGCAGGAACTTCCTGATGTTGTCGAAGATGGCGCGCCCCTCGCGCACGGCGTGCACGATGGTCGTGAAGTTGTCGTCGGCGAGGATCATGCGGGCGGCTTCCTTGGTGACCTCGGTGCCGGCGATGCCCATCGCCACGCCGATGTCGGCCGACTTCAATGCCGGTGCGTCGTTGACGCCGTCGCCGGTCATCGCGACGACATTGCCGTCGGCCTGCAGCGCGTCGACGATCCGCAGCTTGTGGACCGGCGCCACGCGGGCGAACACGGATGTCCTGCGGACCGCTTCGGCGAGGCCGGCATCGTCGAGCTTGTCCAGTTCGATCCCGGTCAGCGCCGCCGTACCGGCTTCGACGATGCCGAGGTCGGCGGCGATCCGTGCCGCCGTGCGCGGATGATCGCCGGTGATCATGATCACGCGGATGCCGGCGCGGTGCGCGTCGGCGATGGCCTGCGCCGCTTCTTCGCGGGGCGGATCAATGATGCCGACGGTTCCCGCAAAGATGAGATCCCGTTCGAGTTCCGCGGCGCGTCGTGGATCCGGTTCCTCGTCGGCGCGCAGCGGGCGATAGGCCACCGCCAGCGTGCGCAGCGCGGCGTCGGTCAGTGCGTCGACGTCGGCCAGGATGCGCTGGCGCAGACCGTCGTCGAGCCTCACCACGTCCATGCCGATGCGCGCGTGTGTGCAGCGCTCGAGCAGCACGTCGGGCGCGCCCTTGGAGATCAGCACACGTTCGTCGGCGTGCTCGTGGTCCACCTCGATGGAGGACATCATCTTGCGCTCGGAGGTGAATGCGATCTCGCCAAGGCGATCGAAACGCTGTGCGCGCCGTTCGTGCACGCCGAGCTTGCGTTCGGCGACCAGGAAGGCGGCTTCGGTCGGATCACCCTGGATTGCCCAGCTACCGTCCTCCATCTGCTGCAATTGCGCGTTGCCGGCCAGGCTGCCGCCGCACAGCACGAGGATCGCCTCGGCGCGGTGCGCTTCGTCGTCGAGTGGCGCACCGTCCACCTCGACCCGGCCATGGGGCATGTAGCCGACGCCGGTGACGCGGGCGGCACCCGAAGCGGTCATCAGCCGCTCGATCGTCATCTCCGAGCGCGTCAGCGTGCCGGTCTTGTCCGAACAGATGACCGTGGCCGAGCCCAGCGTCTCGACCGACGACAGGTTCTTGACGATCGCCTTGCACCGGGCCATGCGCTGCACGCCGAGTGCGAGCACCACCGACAGGATCGCCGGCAGCCCCTCGGGTACGGCGGCCACGGCCAGCGAGACGCCGAGCAGCAGCACGTTGATCACGTCGGCGCTGCTGCGAACCTCGAAGACCAGCAGTGCCGTCGCGACCACGATCAGCGCGATGACGACGACGGCGATGCCGAGCATGCGCCCGATCCTCGCGACCTCCTTCTGCAGCGGCGTCAATTCTTCTTCGGTGGTGTCGAGCATCTCGGCAATCGCGCCCATCTGGCTCGCCATGCCGGTGGCGGTGACGACCGCGCGGCCGGTGCCCTGGACGACGGCCGTGCCCTTGAAGACCATGTTGAGCCGGTCACCGAGCGCGGCCGGGCCGGGCAGGGTCGCCGTGTCCTTGAGCACCGCCACGCTCTCACCGGTCAGTGAGGCCTCCTGCACACGCAGCGATGCAGCCTGGAGCAGCCGCGCATCGGCGCCGACGGCATCGCCTTCAGCGAGTACGAGCAGGTCGCCGCGCACCAGCTGGGTGCTCGGGATCCGCTGCATCCGGCCGTCGCGCAGCACCGCCGACGTGACGGCGGTCATCCGCGACAGCGCGGCCACGGCGTTGCGCGCCTTGGCTTCCTGCGCGTAACCGAGCAGGCCGTTCAGCACCACGATGATCGCGATCACGACCGCGTCGACGGGCCAGCCGCCGCGGCCCTCGATCAGCCAGGCCGCCAGCGCGACGACGATTGCGCCCAGCAGCAGGTAGATCAACGGGTCCTGGAACTGCCTCAGGATGCGCCGCCAGCACGGGATCGGCGGTGCCGCGCGCAACACGTTCGGCCCATCCTGTGCGAGACGGCGGGTCGCCTCGCGGGTACTCAAGCCATTCTCGAGGTCGGTCTCCAGCATCCGGGCCACGTCGGCGGGGTCCAGCGTCGACGGATCGCCGAGTGCGGACGGGGAGTTCGCGCTGCCGGCTGCCGCAGCTGACGGGGTCGGTCCTGGTCTCATGATGCCTCGTTCACCGAACCCCCAGGCCCTCAGCCACGCTGTACGCGCCCGCTGCGGCCAGGCGGGCCGACGGCGTGCAGAGGAACCGCGTCATTCCGGCGGTTGCCCCCGCATGTGCCCGACAACCGGGGAGGCGGTTGATGGCGACCATCCGACGGCAGGCCGGGCCAGTCGGTCGTCCAGGACCACTGATGACTCCGGTGATCGTCACAGCCTTGCCGGCATCCTTCATCAACGGGCTGTCCATATCATGTCCTGGCGGCGTGTCGCGCACGAATCATCGGCCATCATCCGCTGCTCGTCGTGGTCTTCTTCACCGGCACCTGCAGGAAGTGCCGAGGAAGTCGATGCCCGGACGAGCAGGCCGACCACGCAGGCGACCAGCGCGGGGACCTGTGTGAGGCCGAGGCTGATGCGGATCATAGCCTTGAGTAGTGTGCCGGCAGCACCGGCCTGTGTCTGTTACGGAACTCCCGACTGGTCCTGAGCGTGGCGGGTCGGTTGCCATGCGACGCGCGGCTTCGACGGGCGTCCGGTGTGGTTTCGCAGCGGATCCCGGCTCCTGGCTCACGTTGCGCTCGGGAATCCCTTGCACTTTGACAGCCTGGAGTGCGCGGCGCACGATCGCCGGGTGAGGTGGTCGTGTCGTGCGGGCGCCTTCCTGCGTCATTCATTCACGTGAAGGAACACCATGGCAACGTACAAGGTCGGCTATCTGGTCGGCAGCCTGGCGAAGGCGTCGATCAACCGCAAGCTGGCGCAGGCGCTGGTCAAGCTCGCGCCGCCGGAGCTCGAGCTGAGCGAGATCCCGTTCAGGGACCTGCCGCTGTACAGTTACGACTACGACGCCGACTTCCCGCCGGCGGCGCTCGGGTTCAAGCGCACGATCGCTGCCGTCGACGCGGTGCTGTTCGTCACGCCCGAGTACAACCGTTCGATCCCGGGCGGACTGAAGAACGCGATCGACTGGGCCAGCCGGCCATGGGGCACGAACTCGTTCACGCGCAAGCCGTCGGCCGTGATCGGTACCTCGCCCGGTGCCATCGGCACGGCGGTGGCGCAGCAGAGCCTGCGTGCGGTGCTGAGCTTCTGCAATTCACCGCAGATGAACGCGCCCGAAGCCTACATCCAGTTCAAGCCCGGCCTGATCGACGACGCCGGCAACGTGACCAATGCGGACACCGAGGCGTTCCTGCGCAACTTCATGACCGAGTACGCGGCCTTCGTCGCGCGTGTGCTGACGGTACTGCCGCGAAGCAGCGGCTGAAGTCGGGGCGTGCAGCGCCCGCTGCACCCACGCTGGCTCGAACTGCGGCTCGACGGACTCGACAAGATGTACCGGCTGCACAAGCGGCCTGGCATCACCGCGCTCGTGGTTTCGGTGCTGCACTGGTGGTGGGGTCGGGGCACGAAGTGGATGGTCGGCTGGGGCTGTTCAGCCCCGTGAAGCGCACGCGCATTCCGGGCCCGCGCCACAGGGGCACCGGCGTCTCGTGACTCGCCTGGAACGGTTGATCCACGCTGACAACAGCGACCGACGCGAAGTGCCCAGTGGTGCTCATGCTGGCGCAGCCGTCGGCGATGGTCTTCCAGTTACCCGGGCGATCTGCGCGGTTGGCAGGGTACTTCACTGAACGCACCACGACCCATTCAGGCTTGCTGGTCGTGCCGACAAACCAGATCGAGGGATCAACCTCCGGGTTCCCTTGCCAGGACATCAGCTGGAATCCCTGTTTCTGCAGGTAGTCGCGGACAACCTGGACCGCCATGTCATGGATCTCCCACGGCGTCATCTCGATTCTCTCCTCGGTGACCAGGGTCGCGGGATCGATCGGATCCCGGGTCCCTGCGTCCAGCAGCCCCCAGCCTGGCACATCTGCCACCCAGGACCCCCCGAAGAGCTTCTTTCTCATCGGCAGGAGGCACGCCCGACCGTTGGCGGCTCTAGCGGCTGCGGCGAGCCCGCGCAGGCTTCCGGGGCCTTCGACCTTTCCCTCCGCGTCCTCGACGCGAACAAAGAACAGCTGGTTGCCGAGACGAAAGGACAGATGCTCCAGAAACGGAGGATAGGGATGGGCCCGCAGCCAGAACGGCATGCCGCCATCGACCTGCCTGCTCAGGTGAATGCGGGCCGCCTTCCAGCAAGGGAAGAAGGCTTCCGGCATCTCCTGCATCTCGATCTCGTACATGCTGTTCCTCACTTCGGACTGTACCGGTACTTGATACCGTCGACAGGGCGCCGTTCGCCGTGGTAGCGCTGCTCCCCGGTGTCCTCGTCTTCAAACATTACAGCGCTCATGGCTGCGCGCCTGCGCCTTGATTCGATACCGCAATGTGTGATCAT
>CAYWMY010000055.1:0-6149 GCA_964459405.1 uncultured Steroidobacteraceae bacterium
TGCTGCACTGCACGGCCGGCAAGGACCGCACGGGTTTCGCCATGGCGCTGATCCTCACCGCACTCGACGTGCCGCGCGAGGCGATCATGGAAGACTATCTGGTGTCCGGTGCCTGGCCCGGCGCCACGCTGCATCGCGATTCACTGCGGCGCCGGCTGCTGCCCCACAATCCCGGCGCTGAGCTCGAGGCCATGGTCGACACGCTGCTCGGCGTGCGCGAGGCCTACCTCGACGCCGCACTCGGCGAGGTCGAGCGCCGCTACGGCTCGGTGCCGGCCTACCTCGAGCGCGAGGCCGGTCTCGATGCCGCGCGCCGTGCGCGGCTGCAGGACCTGCTGCTCGAGTGACCGTCTCGCGTGGCGTGGCTCAGATCACGCCGAGTGCCAGGCTCGCCGCGACCGTCTGGCCCAGCTCCCGCGCGCGTTCGAGTGCGGCCGCATCGGGCTCTCCGACCACGATCATCGGCGGGGCGACCGCGCGCCAGCGGTAGCCCAGCGCGATGCGCTCGATCGACTTCACCGCACCGGTGCCGTCGTTGCCGGCGCTGACGAACAGCGCGAACGGCAGTCCCTCGGTGCGCCCCTCGACGGGATAGAACGTGCGGTCGAAGAAATCCTTGATGGCGCCGGCCATGTAGCCGAAGTGCTCAGGCGTGCCGATCAGCAGCGCCTCCGCCCACAGCAGGTCGTCGGCCCCGGCCTCGAGCGCCGGCAGCACGCGCAGCTCGACCTCGTCGGCGCATTCGCCGATACCCGCGATGACGGCATCGCGCAGCTGGAAGGTCCGGCCGCCGGCGTGGCCGGCGTGGATCAGCAGCAGCCGGCGGCGCGCCGGCAATTTCAGCCGCCCTCGGCGGCGGCCGCGAGACCGCGCTCCAGGTCCGCGATCAGGTCGTCCACGTCTTCGAGTCCGGCCGACAGCCGAACGGTGCCGGGCCCCATGGATGCCCAGACGCGCTCCTCGGCGCCGAGGTGATGCTGCGACTGCAGCCGCGCCGGGATCACCAGCGACTCGGTCGAACCCAGGCTCGCGACCGAGGCGAACAGCTCGAGCGCGTCGACGAAGCGTGCGGCGGCGTCGCTGCCGCCGCGCAGGTCCAGCGAGACGATGGTGCCGAAGTCCTTCATCTGCGAGCGTGCGAGCGCGTGGCGCGGATGCGAGGGCAGTCCCGGATAGCTCACGCCTGCGACGGCGGGCTGCCGCTCGAGGAACTCCGCGATGCGCGCTGCCGCGCGGCACTGGGTCTCGTAGCGCACGCAGTAGGTGCGCAGGCCACGCTGGATCAGGAACGCGGCATGCGGGTCCAGCGCGGCACCGATCACGTTGGCATCGCCGCGCATCCCCGACAGCAGCGCACGGTCGGCGATGATGGCACCACCCATCACGTCACCGTGGCCCGAGGCGTACTTGGTCAGGCTGTGCACGAACAGGTCGACGGGATACTGCCCGTGGTTGTGGAAGCCCGCGAAGGTGTTGTCCATCAGCGTCAGCGCGCCATGCGTGCGCGCCGCGGCCGTGATGCGCGCCACGTCCGCGATCTTGAGCACGGGATTGGTGGGGCTCTCGAACACCACGAGCTTCGTGCGGCGAGCGGCGAGCGCGGCCTCGATGCCCGGTTCGTCCTCGATGGACAGCATGGTGTGCGTGACGCCGAAGCGCGCCAGCAGGCGGCGGATCGCGTGCACGGTGGGCGCGTAGGTCTCGGCGAAGCACAGCACGTGATCGCCCGCCGCGAGCAGCGTCAGGAACGCGACGCTGATGGCCGCGATACCGGAGCCCAGCGCCAGGCAGTCCTCGCGCCCCTGCAGCGCGGCCAGCGTCAGTTCCAGCTGGCGGACGGTCGGATTCGTCGAACGCGAGTAATAGAAGCCCGGCCGTTCACCGCGGAAATAGCGCTCGTTCTCCTCGACCGTGTCGAATTCGAACTTGACGTTCTGGTAGATGGGCGCGACCAGCGGCCGGTTGTCCGGCGGCAGTTCGACGCGTGGCGGGTGATTGACCCGGGTGCGGTCCTTCATGGGGACGAGGCTCCGATACAGCGCAGCAGGCCGGGCGAGTGTGCCGCGCGCGGCGGGGATTGGCCAGCGCCTACAGCCCGCGCAGCCGCTCTGCAGCCCGCTCCAGGGTGGCGTCGTCCTTCGCGAAGCAGAAGCGCAGCAGCCCGGGCCCGCGCGGCTCGTGTTCCAGCGCGGAGAGCGGGATGGCCGCGACGCCGTGACACGTGACGAGTTCGTGGCAGAACTCCCGGTCGCCGGCAGCAGTGATGGCCGTGTGGTCCGCCAGCTGGAAACAAGTGCCGTGGGCCGGCAGCAGCCGCAGGCGGGAGCCCGCCAGCAGCGCTGCGAAGCGGTCGCGGCGCGCCTGGTAGAACGCCGGCAGCGTCTGCCAGAACCCGGGCTCGTCGCGCAGGAACTCCGCGAGCGCGTGCTGCACGGGGGCGTTCACGGCGAAGGTCACGTACTGGTGGATCCGGCGGAATGCCGCCGTCAGCGCCGGCGGCGCGACGCAGTAGCCGACCTTCCAGCCCGTGGCGTTGAAGGTCTTGCCGAAGGAATAGACCGCGAAGGCGCGCTCGCGCAGCTCCGGCTGCGCCAGCACGGAGTCGTGCCGCAGACCGTCGTAGACGAGATGTTCGTAGACCTCGTCGGCGAGCACCAGCGCGCGCGTCGGACGCAGCAGCTCCGCGAGCCGGTCCAGGTCGCCGCGCGGAATCAGCGCACCGCCGGGGTTGTGTGGCGAATTGATCGCGACCAGCCGCGTGCGCGGTGACAGCGTCGCCGCCAGCGCCGGCCAGTCGATGCCGAAGCCGGGCCGAGTCAGCCGCACGTGGCGCACGACACCACCCGCGAGCTCGACCGAGGGCGCATAGGAAGCGTAGGCGGGCTCCAGCAGGATCGCCTCGTCGCCGGGCCCGATGGCCGCCTGTACCGCGCAGAAGATCGCCTCGGTGCCACCGGCGGTCACGGTGATCTCGGCATCGGGATCGATCGTCGCCCCCTGCGTCAGCGCGAGCTTCCGGGCGATCTGCTCGCACAGCGCCGGCAGCCCGGCCATCGGCGCGTACTGGTTGCGGCCCGCGCGCATGTGCCGCGCCACGGCCTCGATGAGCGCCGCGGGCGGCGGAAAGTCCGGGAACCCCTGGCCGAGATTGACCGCGCCGTGCTCCTGCGCGAGCCGCGACATGAGTGTGAAGATGGTCGTGCCCACCCACGGCAGCTTGTCGGCCGGCGCCGGCGTCATCATCACTGCCGATCGGCTGCGGCGCGCTGCAGGTCGCGCTGGCGCCGCCGTTCCTGTGCCTGCATCCAGAAGCCCGCGGCGACCACCATGACGGCCACGATCGAGACCAGGATCGTGGCGAGCGCATTGATGTCCGGGCTCACGCCGAGCCGCACCTTCGAGAACACCAGCATCGGCAGTGTCGTCGAACCCGGACCCGAGACGAAGCTCGTGATCACGAGATCATCCCAGGACAGCGTGAAGGCGAGCAGCCACCCGGCCATGATGGCGGGGAACACGATCGGCAGCGTGATGGCGAAGAACACCTTTGCGGGCCGTGCCCCGAGATCCATGGCCGCCTCTTCCAGCGACTCGTCCAGCGTCGCGAGACGCGATTGCACGACCACCGTGACATAGGCCATCGAGAAGGTCATGTGCGCGACGGTGATGGTCGTGATGCCGCGGCCAGCGGGCCAGCCGAAGGCATTGTCCATCGCGACGAACAGCAGCAGCAGCGCGAGTCCCGTGATGACCTCCGGCATCACGAGCGGCGCGCTGGTCATGCCGGCCAGCAGCGTGCGACCGCGGAAGCGCCCGAAGCGCGCGAGCGCGAGCCCGGCCATGGTGCCGAGCACGGCGGCGCCGGTGGCGTTGACCGCCGCGATCTGCAGCGACAGCTTCGCCGCGTCGATGACCTGCCGGTTGGCGAGCAGTTCCACGTACCACTTCGTCGAGAAGCCGGCCCAGACGGTCACCATCCTGGAGGCATTGAACGAGTAGACGATCATCAGCAGGATCGGCACGTACAGGAACGCGAAGCCGAAGCACATCGCCGTCAGCACGAACAGCGAGCGACGGCGGTTCATCGGCGTTCGCCCTGCACGCCCTGGTGGCGCTGGAAGAGCATGATCGGCACGACCAGCAGCAGCAGCATGGCGATGGCCACTGCACCGGCCACCGGCCAGTCGCGGTTGTTGAAGAACTCCTCCCACAGCACGCGGCCGATCATCAGCGAGTCGGGCCCGCCGAGCAGCGCCGGGATCACGAACTCGCCGACTGCCGGGATGAACACCAGCAGTGACCCCGCGATGATGCCCGCCCGCGACAGCGGCAGCGTGATCGTGAAGAACGCCCGCGCCGGCCGGCAGCCGAGATCGGCCGCCGCCTCGAGCAGGGTCTCGTCGAGCTTCTCGAGGTTTGCGTACAGCGGCAGCACCATGAACGGCAGGTAGGAATAGACGATGCCGATGTACACCGCGGCGTCGGTCTGCAGGATCACGAGCGGCTCGTCGATGAGGCCCGTCGCGAGCAGCAGGTTGTTGAGCACGCCGTTCGACTGCAGGATGCCGATCCACGCATAGACGCGCAGCAGGAACGAGGTCCAGAACGGCAGCATGACCAGCAGCAGCAGGATGTTGCGCCAGACGGGCGAGGAGCGCGCGATGCCGTAGGCCATGGGGTAGCCGATCAGCAGGCACAGCAGCGTCGCGACCGCGCTGGTCTTCAGCGAGTTCAGGTAGGCGTTGCGATACAGCGGATCCTCGAACAGGAAGGCGTAGTTGGCGAGGTTCAGCTTGAACTCGAGCGCCTTGCCCGCGACGTAGGTCATGATCGGCTCGTAGGGCGGCATGCCGAGTCTGAACTCGGACAGCGAGATCTTGAGCACGATGATGAACGGCACCAGGAAGAAGAGCAGCAGCCACAGGTATGGCACGGCGGTGACGAGCGCGCGGCCCGTGATGCCGGTGTGGTGCCCGAACAGCCGCAACGAGCGGCCCGCGCCGGACCGCTGCATGAGCCGCGCCGGGCCGAAGCCGGTGCGTTCGCCGCCCGTCGGGCTGTCGGTGCGCGCCATCGCCTCAGCTCGTCAGCACCACCGGGCTCGATGCATCCCAGTGCAGATAGACGCGCTGGTCCCAGGTGATGGCGCTGGCATGACGCGACACGTTCGGCTGCGTGACACGCACCAGCCGGCCGGTCGGCACGCGCACGAGGTACACGGACAGGTCCCCCAGGTACGCGATCTCCTGCACCACGCCCTGCACCACGTTGTCGGTGGCGCCGGGCGGCTCGAGCGACATGCGGATCTTCTCCGGCCGGATGGCTGACCACACGGTGGCGTCCGGGGGCGCGCTGATCCCGTGGCTCACGTGGATCACGGCCCCCAGCTCCGGCGACTCGATGCGCACGTAGTCGGGCTCGTCCTCGACGAGCCGTCCCTCGAACATGTTCACGGAGCCGACGAAATCCGCGACGAACCGTGTGGTCGGGAACTCGTAGATGTCGGTCGGCGTGCCGACCTGCACGATCTCGCCGGCGTTCATGACGCCGATGCGGGTGGCCAGCGTCATGGCCTCCTCCTGGTCGTGCGTGACCACGACGAAGGTGACCCCGAGCTGCTCCTGGATGTTGATGAGCTCGAACTGTGTGTGCTCGCGCAGCTTGCGGTCCAGCGCGCCCAGCGGCTCGTCGAGCAGCAGCAGCTTGGGCCGCTTGACGAGCGACCGGGCGAGCGCCACGCGCTGCCGCTGGCCGCCGGAGAGCTGGTGTGGCCTGCGCTTCGCGAACTCGGACATCCGGACGAGTTCGAGCATGGCCGCGACGCGTTCACGGATCTCGGCGCGCGGCACGTGGTCCTGGTGCAGCCCGAACTCGACGTTCTGCTGCACGGTCATGTGCGGGAACAGCGCATAGGACTGGAACATCATGTTCACGGGCCGCTCGTAGGGCGGCACGCCGGCCATGTCCTGGCCGTCGATGAAGATGCTGCCCGAGGTCGGTTCCTCGAAGCCGGCCAGCATGCGCAGCAGCGTGGTCTTTCCGCAGCCCGATCCGCCGAGCAGGCAGAAGACCTCGCCGCGGTAGATGTCGAGCGAGACTTCCCGGACCGCGACGAAGTCGCCGAATCTCCTGGTGAGCCGCTGGATGCG
>CAYWMY010000055.1:6159-11650 GCA_964459405.1 uncultured Steroidobacteraceae bacterium
GACGTAGGGCGTCGCCCGCGGATCCTTCCACGGCTCGGCTTTCTGCTCCGGTCGTGCGCTGGTCATGTGGGTCCCGTCGCCTGCGGGTCGCGTCCCGGATCGGCCCCGCCGCGGCAGGGTCCGTCCCGGCGCCGCGCCTACTGGCCCGTCCGGAAACGCGTCCAGGACCGGTTCAGCAGCCGGCTGAACTCGGCGGATTCCGCGAGATGCGGAAACAGCTTCTTCTTCACCTCGTCAGTCGGATAGATCGCCGGATTCGTGCGCACGGCCTCGTCGACCAGCGGCGTCGCATTCATGTTGCCGTTCGCGTAGCGCACGAAGTTCGACGCTTTCGCGATGACGGCGGGTTCCAGCAGGTAGTCGATGAGCCGGTGCGCGTTGTCCGGATGCGGCGCGTCGGCCGGGATCGCCAGCATGTCGAACCACATGATGGCGCCCTCCTTCGGGATCGCGTAGCCGACCTCGACGCCCTTGCCGGCCTCCTCGGCGCGCCTCTTCGCCTGGAGCACGTCACCGCTCCAGCCCACCGCCACGCAGATCTCGCCGTTGGCCAGATCGTTGATGTACTGCGAGGAATGCAGGTAGCGGACGAACGGTCGCACCTTCATGAGCAGGTCTTCGGCGGCCTTCAGATCCTCGGTGTTCTCGCTGTTCGGATCCCTGCCGAGATAGATCAGTGCGGAATCGACCACCTCGCCGGGTGCATCGAGCATCGCGAGGCCGCAGCCCTTCAGCTTCGCGGCATTCCCGGGATCGAACACGATCGACCAGCTGTCGACCGGCACCTCGCCGAGCGCCTTCCGCACCTTGTCGACGTTGTAGCCGATGCCGGTCGTGCCCCACATGTACGGCACACCGTACTGGTTGCCCGGATCGTGCAGCGCGATACGCTGCATGATCTCCGGATCGAGGTTGCCGTAGTTCGTGAGCCTGCTGCGGTCGAGCTTCAGGAACACGCCGGCCTTGATCTGGCGCTCGAGGAACGAGGCCGAGGGCACGACCACGTCGTAGCCCGTCCTGCCGGTCAGCAGCTTGGTCTCGAGTATCTCGTTCGAGTCGAACACATCATAGGTGACCTCGACGCCGGTGCGCTTCTCGAACTCCGGCAGCGTGTCCTCGGCGATGTAGTCCGACCAGTTGTAGAAGTGCACGACCTTTGCTTCCGCCACGGGCGCGGCGGCCTCGCCGGCAGCCGCCGGAGGCTCCTCCTGCCTGCCGCCGCAGGCGGCGAGCAGCAGGGCTGCCACTGCCGCAGCCGGCACGCCGAGACACTTCTTCATGAACCTGCTCCCCGCCGGGCCGGGCCCGGATCGATCCCCTGACGGCGCACATTTATATCGCACGCCCCCTGCAAAAAACAGCGCGCGCAGCGGGGCGCGCGGGCGCGGCATCAGACGTTCAGCAGCAGATGCTCGCGCTCCCAGGAGCTGATGACCTGCAGGAAGGTCTCGTGCTCGTTCTCCTTCACGGCCGAGTACGCCGCGACGAAGCGCTCGCCCAGCAGTTCCACCAGCGGCCGGCAGTCGCGCAGCACGCGCAGCGACTCCGCCAGCGTGCGCGGCAGTGCATACGGCAGGTCGTAGGCGCTGCCCGTGATCGGTTCGGTGGGCTTCAGTCCCTCGATCATGCCGAGACAGCCGCAGGCCAGCGAGGCAGCGATGGCGAGGTACGGATTCGCATCCGCGCCGCCCAAGCGGTTCTCGACGCGCCGCGCCGAAGGTGACGAGACCGGCACGCGCAGACCCGCGGTGCGGTTGTCGTAACCCCACTGCACGTTGATGGGCGCCAGCGTGTGGCGCGACAGCCGGCGGTAGCTGTTGACGTTGGGTGCGAACAGCGACATCGCCGCGGGCAGGTACTTCTGCATGCCCGCGACGTGCGAGTAGAACAGCGGCGAGGGGGCGCCCTCGCCGTCCGAGAAGATGTTGTTGCCGCTGCGGGTGTCCAGCACGCTCTGGTGGATGTGCATGGCGCTGCCGGGCTCCTTGGCCATCGGCTTCGCCATGAACGTCGCGTACATCTTGTGGCGCAGCGCGGCCTCGCGCGCCGTGCGCTTGAACAGGAAGGCCTGGTCGGCGAGGTCCATGGCGTCGCCGTGCAGCAGGTTGATCTCCATCTGCGCGGCGCCGTCTTCGTGGATCAGCGTGTCGATGTCGATGTTCTGCGCCTCGCAGAACGCGTAGACGTCGTCGAACAGCGGGTCGAACTCGTTGACGGCCGCGATCGAGTACGACTGGCGGCCGATCTCGGGCCGTCCCGAGCGGCCGACCGGCGGCTTCAGCGGATAGTCCGGATCGATGTTCGGCTCGACCAGGAAGAACTCGAGCTCCGGCGCCACGACCGGCTTCCAGCCGTGCATCGCGTACAGGTCCAGCACGCGTCGCAGCACATTCCGCGGGGCCATCGGCACGGGCCGGCCGTCGTTGTAGAAGCAGTCGTGAATGACCTGCGCCGTGGGCTCCGCGGCCCAGGGCACGACGCGGATGGTGTTGGCGTCGGCCTTCAGCACGATGTCGATCTCGGAGGGATTGATCGCCGAAGTGTCCTCCGGATACTCGCCCGTGACGGTCTGCAGGAAGATGGACTCGGGCATGCGCATGCCCTCCTCTTCCGCATATTTCTCGGCCGGCACGATCTTGCCGCGCGCCACTCCGGCCATGTCCGGAATGATGGCCTCGACCTCGGAGATGCCGTGGTCGCGCAGGTACTGCTGGATCGGTGTCGTCATGGCGCTCGCCTCGATGCGCGTGTCCGGGCCGCCTCGCCGAAGGCGCTGAACAGGGCGCGCGAAAAGGGGTTGTCGATGGCCTTCCACTCGGGGTGCCATTGCACGGCCAGCGCGAACGCGGGCGCCGCGGCGACGCGGAAGCCCTCGATGACACCATCGGGCGCACGCGCCTCGACCACGAGGCCGCGCCCCAGGGTCTGCACGCCCTGCGCATGCAGCGAATTGACCATCAGGCGCCCGGCCCCCGCGAACTCCGCAAGCAGGCCGCCGGGCTCGAGGATCACCTCGTGCCGCGGGCCGTACTGCTCCTCGACCGGCTGGCGCACGTCCTCCCGGTGGTCCATGAACCCGGGCACTTCGTGCAGCTTCTGCCACAGCGTGCCGCCGAAGGCGACATTCATTTCCTGGCAGCCGCGGCACAGGCCGAGAACGGGCAGGCCGGCCTCGATCGCGGCCGGGATCAGGGGCAGTGTGGTGGCATCGCGTTCCGGGTCGTGCCAGGTACCCGGATCCGCTGGCGGACCCGCGTAATGGTGCGGCTGCACGTTGGAAGCACTGCCGGTGAGCAGCATCGCGTCCACGGTCTCGAGCCAGTCGCCGAGGTGCCGGGCGCCGATCGAGGGCAGCAGCACCGGCACCGCTCCAGCGATCTGCGAGATCGGCTCGATGTACTTCTCGCCGACGCAGTGGTACCAGTGCGGGCCATTGAGCCGCCGGTCGGCTGGAATTCCGATGATGGGCTTGCGCATAGGGGTGTCTAATTTCTTAAACGCCCGGCTGAATTCCGGGGTTCATGCAGGCTGGTATTGTCGCACAGTTGCCCCAGCCGGCACCCGCGGCCCGGCGATGACGCACCCGCGAGAATCGGCGCATTCCGGCTGGCCAGGACCCGGTCCCGCGGCACGAGGAGCTTGCTGTCAGCGGAGCGCGGAGAGCATGGCGGCCTCGGACCCGCCAGGCTCCTGGCCCACAAGATCTTAAACGCCCGGACCGCGTCCGCGGGCAGGCACGAAGCGCTCCCGCGGCACCCGCAACCCGGCGCGCCACTCGAGAGGCGATGCGTATCATGCGCGGGCCGGGGCCGGGACTTCCGCGATGGCGCCCGGATCGGGCCGGCTGCCGGCGCGTATCGGAAGCCGTGAGCGAACGCGCGCGGCGCAGCGATTGCGAGCCCCGGGGGGCCTGCCGTGGATGAGGCATTCGATCGCGAGGTCATCTCCTGTTACGAGGCCGGCGCCGGCGTGGCGCCGTGCCGTCCGCGCCTCGAAGGCGCGGCGACGGCGGATGTCGCGATCGTGGGCGGCGGCATCGCGGGCTGCTCGGCCGCGCTGGATCTCGCCGCACGCGGCTTCCGTGTCGTACTGCTGGAGGCGCAGCAGGTCGGTCACGGCGCTTCAGGGCGCTCGGGTGGACAGCTCATCCACGGCTACGCCTGCGGCCAGGAGCGGCTCGAGCGCGAGCTGGGGGAAACCGGTGCGCGCGCCCTGTGGGACATGAGTCTCGAAGGCCTGGATCTCGTGCGCGAGCGCGTCGCGCGACACGCGATCGACTGCGACCTCGTCTGGGGCCAGCTGCACGCGGCGATCAAGCCGCGCCAGGAAGCCGGGCTGCGCGCCTGGCAGCGGGAGCTCGCGGAGCGCTACGGCTATCACTCGACGCGCTACCTCGAAGCCGCCGAGCTGCGCACGCTGCTCGACACCGTGCGCTACCGCGGCGGCCTGTTCGACGCGAACAGCGGCCACTGCGACCCGCTCAAGTACACGCGCGGGCTCGCGGCAGCCGCCGAGGCGACGGGCGCGCGCATCTTCGAGCAGAGCCGCGTGACACGCATCGATCACGGCACCCGCGTGCAGCTGCACACCGCGCACGGCACCGTGCGCGCCGCGCACGTGGTGCTCGCCGGCAATGCCTGGCTCGGGGGGCTCGTCCCCGAGCTGCATCGCAAAGTCATGGCGGTCGGCACCTACATCGTGGCAACGGCGCCGCTCGGTCCCGAACGCGCGCGCCGGCTCATCGCCAACAACATGGCGGTCACGGATGTCAACTGGGTGCTCGACTACTTCCGGCTGTCCGCCGACCACCGGCTGCTGTTCGGCGGCCGGGTCAGCTACTCGGGCCTCGATCCGCTGGGCACCCGGCGTGCGACGCGGGCACGCATGCTGCGCGTGTTCCCGCAGCTCGCGGATGTCGAGATCGAGTACGCCTGGGGCGGCTATGTCGACATCACCCTGAGCCGCGCACCGCACTTCGGGCGGCTCGCGCCGAACGTGTACTTCCTGCAGGGCTTCTCGGGCCACGGCATGGTGCTGGCGGGGCTGGCGGGCCGGCTCGCCGCGGAAGTCATCGCCGGACAGGCCGGACGCTTCGACCTGTTCGCGCGCATCGCGCACCGCGATTTCCCGGGCGGACTCGCGCTGCGCCGCCCGGCGCTGGTGCTCGCGATGCTGTGGTACCGGCTGCGCGACCTGCTGTGAGGCCCCCGGGGGAGGCCGGGACTGCCACCCGACTGGAAACTGATCGCTACTGTCCAATGGCTCATTCTGTGAGCCACACAGGCGGTAACCTCGACGGCATGACGGGATGTTCCGGTGCGCCGAGACCGCGGCGTACGGGATGGCGTGACCGATGCCGCTGGACGACGACGGTCGACGTGCCCGGGAGGTCCAGGACGGGAGTTGATCGCCCGGATCGCAGGGAAGGGACGGCCATGTCACGCGGCAAGCTGCTGATCGTCGACCTCAACAACTACGCGCGGTTCCCGAC